>JAQWKF010000045.1 GCA_029247985.1 Flavobacteriaceae bacterium | reverse complement strand
CGCATTATATTTGAAGTAACGACAATATACAGCTGTGCTACTTTCGATTTCCATTAAAAACTTTTCACTCATAGAGGACCTAGAGGTTTCTTTTGACAGTGGTTTGTCTATACTGACAGGTGAAACAGGTTCTGGAAAATCTATTTTACTGCAAGCATTATCACTAATACTTGGACAAAGAGCAGATTTATCTACCATTCGTGCAAATGCCTCAAAATGTATTGTTGAGGCCACTTTTGATATGGATAGGCACAAGTTAAAGGCCGTTTTTGACCAACTTGATTTAGACGAAGAGCGATATACCATTATCCGACGGGAGTTGAGTGCTGCTGGAAAGTCACGGGCATTTATTAACGATACGCCAGTTACGTTGGACGCCCTTAGAACAGTAGGGAATGCTTTGGTAGATATTCATACTCAAAGACAAACCATCCAACTTACCGATCCAGCCTTTTATCTTGACCTAATTGATGCCTTTGGCGATAATGCGGAATCGCTTAAAGCATACCGTGATGCATTCAAACATTGGCATATTTCAAACACTGAACTCGAAAGCTTAAGAGCACGTCAACGACAGTCTGACGAAGCTTTGGATTATCACAAATTCCTTCTAAATGAACTGGAACAGTTGCGCCTGACTCCTGATATGATAACTACTTTAGAAGCAGAGATACACGTTCTTAAAAATGCGACAGGACTAAGGTCTGCACTTGCAGATGTGGTTTCAATCAGTACTCAGGAGGGTCTTGGTATTCAAGATCAAATGATTAGTGTTTCCCAGTTGTTGGACAAAATAGCAAGCCTTGGCGCTGCATATCAGTCGTTATATGAGCGCATATCGAGTGTGCGTATTGAACTTTCGGATATCATTACTGAAGCTGAATACCTAGGGGAGTCGGTACAAGATGATCCAGCGCGCTTGCAAGAAGTAGAAGAGTTGTTAAGCACGCTTCATTACCTATGTCAAAAACATCATGTTTCTAATGCAGAAGGGCTTATTGAAAAGCGAACACATTTGCAGCAGCTATGCGAGGGCGCTGAGGCTTTGGAAGAACAAATCGAAACTCGATCTAAACAAGTAACACTTGCAAAAGTAGCTTTGGACGATGCGGCAAAAAAACTTTACAGCCAACGACAGCAAGCATGTAGTCCCCTCGCTACGGCACTTGCTACTCGTTCGCGTGATTTGGGTATGGCGCATGTTCAATTTTCTATAGTGCTCAATACTCTTGATGTACCCACAGCCAACGGTACTGAAGAGGCAGCACTGTTGTTCTCTGCCAATAAAGGGGTTGACTTTGCACCTTTAAATAAGGTAGCCTCTGGAGGTGAATTGTCTCGTGTCATGCTCGTTATCAAATCTATAATGGCAGAAAAAGCCCAACTACCAACCTTGATTTTAGATGAAATTGATACAGGAGTGTCAGGTGAAATGGCCAAAGCTATGGGTAAACGTATGCACGAAATGAGTCGTCATATGCAGGTGATTTCCATTACACATTTACCACAAATAGCAGCCTTGGCGGATGCCCATTATAAGGTTTATAAAAAGGTAGTAGGGGCATCCACACAAACATTTTTAACCTTATTAAACGAAGAAGATAGAATTGAAGAACTTGCCGAAATGCTGAGTGGCAAAGATGTAAAGGCGTCTGCTCGAATGCATGCACGTGAGTTGCGAAACGTATAATTTAAATTAGAACTATGAGTTACGGATTACTTAAAGGAAAAAGAGGTATTATTTTTGGCGCACTGGACGAAAATTCCATCGCTTGGAAAACTGCAGAGCGTGTGCATGAAGAAGGCGCAAGCTTTGTTTTGACAAATGCACCAATAGCCATGCGCATGGGAACCATTAATCAATTGGCTGAAAAGACAGGCTCGACCATCATTCCTGCTGATGCTACTTCTTTAGAAGATTTAGAACATTTGGTAAAAGAATCTGTTAAAGTCCTTGGTGGTAAAATTGATTTTGTGTTGCATTCTATTGGGATGTCTGTCAATGTGCGAAAAGGACGCGCTTACACGGATCAGAAATACGACTGGACCGCTAAGGGTTGGGATGTTTCTGCAGGTTCTTTCCACAAAGTGATGCAAGTGCTTTACAAGCAAGATGCTATGCGTGAATGGGGAAGCATTGTAGCATTGTCTTATATGGCCGCTCAGCGTGTTTTTCCAGATTATAATGACATGGCCGACAACAAGGCCTTTTTGGAATCTATAGCGCGAAGTTTTGGGTATTTCTTTGGCAGAGATAAAAATGTTCGCGTCAATACCATTTCACAGTCACCTACACCCACTACTGCGGGAAAAGGTGTCAAAGGATTTGATGGTTTTATTTCTTATGCAGAGAAAATGTCACCACTTGGCAATGCCTCTGCATTAGATTGTGCCAACTACACGGTTTCCCTATTTTCGGATTTAACCCGAAAGGTTACCCTTCAAAACTTGTTTCACGATGGAGGCTTTTCTAATATGGGCGTCAGTGATGCCGTTATGCAAGTATTTGAGGAAGAATAAAAGAAACAATGACCAATCAACAGCAAAGCCATAAAGCACGCTTTTTAGGTTCAAAGCAGGGACTATTGTTTCTGCTTTTTGCAGCTCTTATTTGGGTGTTAAGCGCTTTGTCTGAAGAATACACCGCTGTTGTTCCTGTGTATGTCGAAATAGAAAACGACGCCACGAATGTAATTTTGCTAGACACGCATTTTAATGTAGATGCGAGTATGTCTGCAACTGGTTTTTCTCTTTTGTACAAACGTCTTTTTCCACCTCAGCTAGAGCTTTCTACAAATGAACTTTCAACACTGGATTTAGAAAAACCCGAAGTAAGCACCCAATATTTGGTCAACAGTTATAGGCAACAATTCCCAGGCCGTAATGATCTTAACGGTTTTGTTGAAAATTCAATACTACTACCCTTGACTGCAGCTGTAGTAAAATCCTTTACCCCCACTTTGGCAGCACCGCCTGCTTTGGCTGAGGGCTACCAGTTGACTTCCCCCATTCAAATCAATATGGATGAAGTGACTGCAAGTGGAGGCAAAGAGAATCTTGAAAGTCTGGACGCCGCTATTTTTGAGCTACTCACCGATGATATTATTAAAGAAGACTTTGTGCTCAAGGCAGTTCTTATGGACTCCATTGCAGCTTTGGCCCAATGGAATACAACCGAAATAGAGGTTAGCGGTACTGTTGATCGTTATTCGGATGTTTCTTTTATGCTGCCCATAACCGTTGCCAATGCACCCAGCTCATTGGATATTGAATTGACCTCTTCGTCAGTAGCATTAAAATTTGCAGCCCCTCTTTCCAGTCTAAAAACCATCAATGCGCAAGATTTTCGTGCAGAAGTAGTGTATGAACAAGCAACCAATGGGCAGTTTCCCGTGATTATTTACGGATTACCTGTCAATGCTAAACAAGTTGTCATAACACCACCAACGGTATCTTATCTTATTTCCGAATGAAGCATTACGCGCTTACGGGAGGTATAGGCAGTGGTAAATCAACTGTGCTCGCCCTGTTCAATGAACTAGGCGTACCCACTTTTGCAGCAGATGATTCTGCTAAAATGGCCATGGAGAAGGATGCAAGTATCAGGACTAAGATCACGGAACTCTTTGGCGAAGCTTCATATATTAAGGGAAAACTGAACCGGCCTTTTATTGCTGCGCAGGTATTCGGTAATCAAGAAAAATTACAGCAGCTTAATGATCTTGTGCATCCTGCAGCTCGAGCTGCCTATACTAACTGGCAACAAGCCCAAGATGCGCCCTATACGATTTATGAATTTCCGCTTGTATTTGAGTTGGGGGAGCAAGACAGATTTGATGGTGTTATATTAGTGGTTAGTCCGGAAGCTTCTCGCATTCAACGGGTTAAAATAAGAGATGGGATTACGGAAGAGGCCATTCGAAAGCGAATGATGCATCAATGGACCGATGAACAAAAACAACCCTTGACCGATATGCTTATTTACAACAACACTATTGAAGAAACTACCGATCAAGTACGTAAGCTTCACTTACAATTGTTGCAAGCCTGAGCGTTTTCATAAAGGTTGTGTATTTTTACACTTCAAATAACAGCAATACATAGTGCAAGAAATTAAACTCCATTACATTTCATTAGAATGAGAAAACGCTTGTTTAGTATATTGATTGCACTTATGGCATTATCCTTACTTGGGATTATTGTGGTGCAAATTTTTTGGATACAAACCAATCTATCTAATCGAGAGCGTGAATTTTCTTTGAGTGTTAATAACGCTTTGGCTGCCGTTTCAGAGCAGATCAAAGAACGTGAGCTTCGAGATTATATTAGCGCTACTCAAAAAATCATGGACAGTCTTGGTTCTCCCAAGGCATCCCAACTGACGGAAGTGTTTCAATATATTGACCGCTCAACAATGGACAACAAAACCCTATTGGTGTCACGTGGTATTATTGAAGATTCTTATGGAATTTTTCCGGAGTTATTTGATCCCGCCTCATCCGATTCTACGCCTATACTGGACTATCGAAGTGTTAAAGCCACAACTGTCCTAGAGGAGGATGTTGAAGGAGCCATCAGTAGGATGTCTGCTGCTGAACGTATGCAGCGTATTGAGCGTTTGTCTACTATGGATAAAGCCAAATACGAAAGTATCTTTATGGATATTGCGGCTACAAAGGTTATTGAAAAGCGTGTCAGCACTTTTGAATTAGAACTACTTTTGGGCCAGGAGCTACTACTTCGTGATATTGATGCGGGTTTTGAATTTCGTGTTTTTGAGGGAAACCGCATGTCTAGTTTAGGTACAGATAAGTTCCTTCAAAATATCAATAAAACAACATATGGAATGCCTCTTTTTGTTGATGAAAAAGGTCTGAGTAAGTATGAATTACGTCTTATTTTTCCAGAAAAATCAGCTTTTTTGAGGTCATCTGTATTTAGCTCTATTGCGCTTTCTGTTTTGTTTACAGTTGTGTTGATTACGGTATTTGCGATCACTTATTTTCAAGCACTTAAGCAAAAGAAGATATCGGAAATAAAAACAGATTTTATAAATAATATGACGCATGAGTTTAAAACACCTATTGCGACCATTCAGTTGGCATTAGATGCCTTGGGGACTGCTGCTATTGCTAAACAGCCCAATAAAGTGACTCAATACCTCGGTCTTATTAGAGATGAAAGTAGACGAATGAATACCCAAGTCGAGAATGTATTGCAAATTTCGAGGCTAGACAGGCGAGAGTTGGAGCTTACTACAACACTACTTGACCCCCACATTCCAATAAAGACAGCAATTGAGCATGTACGCCTGTTGGTAGATCAACGCGAGGGTGTGCTTAATTTGTCTTTAGACCCTTTGCAAATTAAACTTCCTTTATCGGAATCACACATGACCAACGTTTGGGTCAATCTATTGGAAAATGCTATTAAATACAGTAATGACACAGTTGAAATTGATTTGAAAACCAGTATCACAAACGAAGCTTTTACAGTTACTGTGCAGGACAAAGGAATAGGGATGAGCAGTCATGTCAGGCGGAAAGTATTTAACCGTTTTTACAGGCAAGAGTCTGGCGATATTCATACTGTAAAGGGCCATGGATTGGGACTTTCTTACGTAAAGCGCATCGTTGAATTACACAATGGCACGATATATGTAAAAAGTCAACTCAAAAAAGGAAGTACTTTTACAGTTCAGTTTCCACTTAAACACAAATTATGATTAAGGAAAAGAAAAAAGTTTTATTGGTTGAGGATGATCAAAATTTTGGGAGTATTCTTCGTGACTTTCTGGAAATCAACAACTACGATGTAACCTTGGCTCGCAATGGTGTTGAAGGAGGTGAAAAATTTAGCAAGGGAAGTTTTGACATTTGTTTGCTTGACGTGATGATGCCATACAAGGACGGGTTTACTTTGGCCAAAGAAATACGCAAGGCAGATGTTGGAGTACCTGTCATCTTTCTAACTGCTAAATCCATGAAAGATGATGTAGTTAAGGGATATAATATAGGAGCAGATGACTATTTAACCAAGCCTTTTGACTCAGATGTATTGTTGCTAAAAATGAAAGCCATGTTCCAACGTATGGAACAACAAGTAGTTAATTTGGATAAAGCCAATCACCTCTTTTCTATTGGGAGATTTTCTTTTAATGCAAAACTCCGCGAATTGTCTCTAGAAAACAACCCACCTATTAAGCTATCTCCTAAAGAAGGTGCTTTACTTCAATTGCTGGCACTTCATCTAAATGATTTGATGCCTCGAGAGCTGGCCTTAAAAAAGATTTGGAAAGACGACACCTATTTTACTTCTCGTTCTATGGATGTTTATATTGCAAAGCTACGCAAGCACTTGAAGGCAGACTCAAATATAGAAATCAGCAATATCCACGGAGAAGGATTTCGCATGACGGTCTCAGCTTGATCTAGGATGAAATTTTGAAATGGCATCTTTAAGATGTCTTTGGCTCATGTGAATATACCGTTCTGTTGTCGTAATACTTGCGTGTCCCATCATGTGTTGCACCAATTGAATATCTGCTCCGTTTTCCACCAAATGTGTTGCAAATGAGTGCCTTAGGGTATGTGGACTGATGTTTTTGTTAATGTTGGCCAATACTGCAGCCTTTTTAACAATGGTAAATATCATCACTCTTGTTATGGATTTACCCCTGTTGTTTAAAAACAAAACATCTTCAAAGCCCCTAGCTGCAGGCTTATGTCTATAAAGATTCTCATATTCCCTGACAAGCTTTATGGTGTTGTCGGCTATGGGTACCCATCGCAGCTTATCCCCCTTTCCTTTTACCCGAATTAGGCCTTTTTCAAAAAAGAGATCAGCGCATTTGAGTTCGGTAAGTTCACTAACGCGTAATCCGCAACTGTAAAGTAATTCCAATATGCAATGATTTCGTATACCGTGTTTGCTATTTTTATCTATAGATTGAATTAAGGTATCTACTTCTTCAACGGCTAAGGTGTCTGGAAATGTTTTACGTGTTTTAGGTGTTTCAAGCAGTAGCGTAGGGTTGTCTTTTCGATACCCTTCAAGTTCTAGATACTCAAAAAACCCCTTAACCCCAGAAATTATGCGCGATTGGGTTGGGGGCTGTACTTCTTTTGAAAGTTGATAGATAAAATCCTTCAACGTATCCGCATCAATATTTTGGGGCTTATTGCTGTTGTCTAAGCTTTCGCAATAGCGCATAAGGCGCTTTACATCAAACTGATATCCTTCAACGGTATTATCTGATAATCCCTGCTCTAATCGCAAGTAATATCCATAGTCTTCTAAAGCTTTTTCCCATTGCATACTCAAAAATACGGATTGATTGACTAGAGTTTATTAGTTTTGAGCAAAATATCATATGAAGATTACCATCATCAACGGACCAAACCTCAATTTACTTGGTAAACGCGAGCCTGAAATTTATGGTTCACAAGGTTTTGAAGGATATTTAGAAGCGCTCAAAGCGCGCTATCCGAATATGGAGATTACTTACGTGCAATCTAATATCGAAGGCGAATTAATAGATGCGCTTCATGCAGATGGTTTTTCTGCCGACGGTATTGTCCTCAATGCAGGTGCATATACCCATACTTCTGTTGGTATCGGTGATGCCATTAAAGCCATAGCCACTCCAGTAGTGGAGGTTCATATTTCAAATACCTTTTCACGTGAAGATTTCCGACACACCTCTTTTATTACACCCAACGCTAAGGGGCTAATTCTCGGTTTTGGTTTAGACGTGTACCGCTTGGCTATCGAAAGCTTTACCGCTAAATAATCATACTGGCCTGTGGCGATTTCCTTTTGATAGCGATCTGTAAACAAACCAATCCACCAACTTGTCGGGCAAGTAGTTTGCTACAATTTTAAAAATAAACGCATTCTTATGGACGATATATCTTGTCTTAGGATGCTTTTTGGTAATACACTTTAGGATTACATTTGACGTTTGCGAGACAGGAAGGGCATTTTTTTCCGTATTTTCAATCATTTGATTGGCTTTTTGCAAGATGTCATAGTAGTCTGTGTCAGCAAATTGTTTCATGCTGTTTAGGTTCTTGCCCCAAATTTTTGTTTTGATGGGACCGGGTTCAATAGCGATCACTTTGATGCCGTAGCGACGCAACTCTCTTCGGTAAACATCGGTCATGCTTTCCAAAGCGTGTTTTGAAATTGAATAAACTCCGTTAAAGGGAGCGTTGAATAATCCAGAAATAGAACTGATGTTGATAATTCTTCCTGGCGTTCCCTTAAAACCAGACGCTGTACCTAATAGGGGTAAGAACGTATTGGTAATACGCCGCACAGACTTTAGGTTTATATCTATCTGTTTTTCGAAATCTGCTTCGCTAACAAATTGTAAGGGACCTGGTACAGCAATGCCCGCATTGTTGATAAGCGCATCTATGCGGTCGCATGATTCAAAAACAACCTTCGCTGCTTGGTTTACTGCCTCATGATCTTGTACGTCAAAAATAAGAGGGGTAAAGCCTTTGGGGTATGCTTCGGTAAGCGATTTTGCATCTGCTTCTTTGCGCACGCTTCCATAAATATGATAGCCTTTTTGATGCAATAGCCGGAGGGCATCACGCCCAATTCCAGATGAAACTCCTGTAATGACAATATTTTTTTTCATTAGCTCTAATGTATAAAAAAAGCAGCCATTAGGCTGCTTTTGATTTTTTTTAGAGATGAATTACCTCATCATATGCGTCAGCGACGGCCTCCATCATAGCCTCACTCATGGTTGGGTGCGGATGCACTGCCTTTAAGACTTCATGCCCAGTCGTTTCTAGTTTTCGTCCCAATACCGCTTCGGCTATCATGTCGGTCACCCCAGCGCCAATCATATGACACCCCAACCATTCGCCATATTTAGCATCAAAAATAACCTTAATAAATCCATCGGGTGTGCCACTTGCTTGCGCTTTTCCAGAGGCAGAGAAAGGAAATTTTCCTACTTTAATATCAAGTCCCTGCTCTTTGGCTTGGGCTTCGGTTAGTCCTACAGACGCAATCTCTGGACTGCTGTATGTACAACCTGGAATATTCCCGTAATCTAAGGGCTCAACGTGCTGACCAGCAATTTTTTCTACACATAAAATTCCTTCTGCTGAAGCAACATGTGCCAAGGCTTGTCCTGCAGTAATATCGCCAATAGCATAATACCCTGGGATATTTGTTTGATAGAAATCGTTTACCAAAACCTTATCTCTGTCAGTAGCAATACCAACGGTTTCTAGACCAATATTTTCAATATTTGTTTTGATACCTACTGCAGAAAGTACCACATCTGCTTCAAGTACTTCTTCGCCTTTTTTGGTTTTAACCGTTGCTTTGACACCCTTGCCACTTGTGTCAACTGAAGTGACTTCGGCGCTAGTCATAACCTTGATACCGCTCTTTTTAAACGAACGCTCCATTTGTTTTGAGATTTCCTCATCTTCAACAGGAACGATACGCGGTTGATATTCAATTAGAGTTACTTCTGTTCCCATAGCATTGTAGAAATAAGCAAATTCTACACCAATAGCACCAGATCCTACAACAATAAGTTTTTGAGGTTGTTTTTCAAGTGTCATGGCTTTTCGATATCCGATTACCTTTTCACCGTCTTGAGGAAGACTAGTTAATTCACGTGAGCGCGCACCGGTGGCGATGATGATGTTTTGAGCAGATAGCTCTTGCTCGCTGCCATCCTCAGCTTTTACGTGTACTTTCTTACCTGGAAGTAACGAGCCGTAACCCATGATGACGTCAATCTTGTTCTTTTTTAATAAAAACTGAACACCCTTGCTCATGGTATCTGCAACAGATCTACTGCGATTGACTACCGCATCAAAATCTTTGTCGTATTCTTTTACTTTTAGTCCGTAATCTTCAGCATGTTGTAGGTATTCAAAAACTTGCGCAGATTTGATAAGTGCTTTGGTAGGAATACAGCCCCAGTTTAGACATACGCCTCCAAGACTTTCTTTTTCAACGATTGCAGTTTTAAGACCTAATTGCGAAGCGCGAATTGCCGTTACATATCCTCCGGGTCCGCTTCCTAAAACAATGATGTCGTATTTGCTCATGTGGTAAAGTTTGCGCAAAAATACGAAACAGATGGCTATTCCTTGCCTTTGTCCTCAGATTTAAAATCTATGGATTTTGAATTTACGCAATAACGTAGGCCAGTGTCTGTTGGCCCATCATTAAAAACGTGGCCAAGATGTCCGTCGCAACTGTTACAAATGATTTCGGTTCGTACCATTCCGTGGGTGGTATCCTTTTCATACCTGATTTTCCCTTCAATGGCTGAATCAAAACTAGGCCACCCACAATCGCTCTTAAACTTTGAGCTACTTGCAAAAAGAGGTTCTTTGCAAGCATAACAACTATAGGTGCCTTCTTCAAAGTGTAGGTTATATTCCCCCGTATGTGGATATTCTGTTCCCTTTTGACGTAATATTCTAAAGGCTTCGGGATTCAGTTTGTCTTTCCAGTATGCGTCTGTTTTTTTCATGTCTTGAGCGGTTTCTGTTCCTTTTTGTTTTGTTGGTTTTTGTGCACACGCCTGTAGGCTTAAAAAGAGGCATAAAAATAGGGGGTATGTTAGTGTCTTCATGATGCTTGAATGAATGATAATATTTTTTGGATAACCCTCTGGTCACGTAGAATCCTACGATGTCCAAGGCCTTTGGTTATAAATAGGGAAGCGTTGGGATGTTGATCGTGTATGCTTTTGGCACTACTTACGTCAATATCTTGATCATCTTCATCGTGAATAATCAGTGTTGGTGTTTGTTGATTTCGCACCACATGGCTCGCATCATATTCATTGATGTTGATGTTGTATTTTTCTTCAAAATACGCCTTCATACGTTTGGATGTTCTGGGCTTTAAGCCCACAGATAGGATGAAATTATCAAAAATCGTGCGCATTTGGTCTCCAGAACCAATCGTGACGATTTTTTTAATATTCGAAACTCCTTCACAATATTTTAAAATAGCCATGCTTCCAAGCGAATGTCCAATGTAAATGTCAAACGGGCCATACCGATTGTTTAAAGCTTTTATGGCGGCTCCCCATTGTAGCATATTGGTAATTTTTCCTGTGGACTTGCCATGCGCAGGTGCATCAAATGAAATCACATGATATCCGTTTTTGTGCAGGCTTTCCGCGATTGCGTAGAGCTGTGTACCCCTTCCGCTCCAGCCATGGGCAAGAAGTACCTTTTCGCCTTTATTTTTCCATTCAAAACACCCAATGGTTTCGTTTATTTCTTTGACTTCAAGCACCCCTGACTGGCAATGCTCTAAAGCTATCCGTTCTTTTTCAGGCAATTTGAACTTGATGGGTTTTGAAAATATATGAGCTGCAACACGCATACCCAGTTCAGGCGACAAACCCTCAATTAACCTGAGTGACCGCTTAAGCCAAAGGGGTACGGCAATACCTTGCTTGAGCTTTTTTTTCTTTTTCATGAGACAAACTTAAGCTTATCTTTTTTTATGTCTTGAAACATTTTTGTTTATTTGAGAAAACAAAACATATGCCATTACACAAAAAGGGGGACAAACGTCTTTTACGCGCTTGGGCCTCGTACGATTGGGCAAATTCCGTATATTTCCTTGTTATCTCTTCGGCTATTTTCCCACTCTATTATGGATATATATGTGCTGATCAAACACATTTAGAGGTTTTTGGTGTGTCGTTTAAGAACACGGCTCTTATTAGTTACGTAACCGCCCTTGCCTTTATGTTTATCGCTATTTGGTCTCCCATTCTTTCTGGTATTGCTGATTATATGGGCAACAAGAAACGGTTTATGCAGTTTTATTGTTACCTGGGTTCAGCTGCCTGTGTTGGGTTGTATTGGTTTGAAATTGACAACCTTTACTGGGGCTTGTTGTTTTATTTTTTGGCGCTTGTTGGCGCCTGGTCTAGTTTGGTTTTTTACAACTCATACCTCCCTGATATTGCCTACCCAGAACAGCATAATAAAATTAGTGCGCGCGGCTTTGCTTTGGGATATATTGGTAGCGTATTGTTACTGCTCGTAAACCTTTTTATGGTGCTAAAACCAGAATGGTTTGATATTCCAGGCGAGGGAAGCGAAGCTTCATTAACCGCTATGCGCTATTCATTTGTCATGGTAGGGATTTGGTGGTTTGGATTCAGTCATATTGCTTTCTATCACTTGCCACGTGGTTTTAAAGACAAGGTATATACCAAGGACATTTTTTTTAATGGCTATCGTGAACTCAAAATTGTTTGGAATAGCCTTCGCAACCTTACCCAATTAAAACGTTATCTGGGTGCTTTTTTTGTTTTTAGTATGGCCTTACAAACCGTCATGATCGTAGCTGCATATTTTGGCGAACAGGAAATCGCTTGGTCTGGTCAAGAGAAAACAATGGGGCTTATCATCAGTATTTTACTTATTCAAATCATTGCTATTTTCGGCGCACTGCTTTCTTCTAGGCTTGCCAACAAGTGGGGCAATATCAAAACGCTCATACTGCTGAATGGCATTTGGGTAGTACTTTGTATAAGTGCTTATTTTATCTACGAACCTATTGAGTTTTATTTGGTTGCTGCCTTTGTGGGTCTTTGTATGGGTGGTATACAGTCTGTGGCACGCTCAACCTACTCGCAATTGATTCCAGAAACCCTCGACACCACTTCATATTTTAGTTTCTATGACGTAGCAGAAAAAGTGGGTATTGTTTTTGGTATGTTGATGTATGGCACTATAGACCAAATAACAGGGAGTATGCGAAATGCTATCCTGTTTTTTGTGCTTTTTTTCTTTGTTGGGGGCGTATTGTTAATCCGCTTATATCACAAGAATAAATCCCTTACTCCAAGTTAGTATTTACTGACCTCGCCTGAGCCAACAACCTTTTTGTTCACAGTAGCAACGTCTTTGTTTACCATCACGTCGCCAGAGCCTACGATTTTAACTGTCAGCAGTTTTTTTGCATGGATTTTAATATCTCCAGAGCCCGTTATGTTAGCTGTTGCTTGTGTTGCATTGAGCTGTGAGGCGTTAACATCGCCCGATCCTGTTACTACGGCATCAAATTCAGTTGTCTTCCCGCTAATATCAATATCGCCAGAGCCTGAAATAGCAGCCTTAATTGTTGTTGCATCTGCAGCCACTTTCATGTCGCCAGAGCCATTGACACTTAATTTTAGCTTTTCTGCTTTTAAGGTCAAATTCCCAGTTACTTCACCTGAGCCGTTTAGTGAAATTTTGGATATTTCTTCAATGGGCACCTCAATATAAACACCTTTTTCAAGAAGGCCTTATATTAAAGTGGTCTTTGGTTTTGATGCGTAACTTGCCATTAGTGTTGGTTACTTCGATATGTTCTAAAATATTATCTTCTGCTGTTAGCTTGATACTCCCTTCGTTTCCTTCTACGAGTAAAATATTCATGCTGCCATGTACGCTTAAAGCATCATATGCATCAACGGAGCGTATTTCAGTTGTTACTTTTCCACTACCTTTAATTGTTTTGTTCCAATGTACACTAGTACAGGCAGTAAAAAACAACATCAATGAACTTAGTAATAGGTAAATTGCTTTCATGATTTTCTGGGATTTTAAATATTAATAACGACTTTTGAGGCTATATGTTACAATGGCACAGAGTTTGAAATTTAATAAAGTAACATATTTAACCAGCTGTTTTTAGGGTTTTTGATTTAAAATCGGACAAAATGGCATTCACATATTTTTATGTCTCAAAATAAATTTTTGTCTTTAGACACCCTTTTGCCTCAAGATTTAGAGGATGAGGCGGATTTGATTCCATTGATGACTTCAGATGACGAGGAAGCCATGCTCAAAGAGCCCCTTCCAGAAGAGTTGCCTATACTCCCATTAAAAAACACGGTGTTATTTCCTGGAGTTGTAATTCCTATTACTGCCAGTAGAGACCGCTCTGTTAAGCTTATTAAAGAGGTAAATAAAGGAAGTAAATTACTTGGCGTAATTGCTCAACAAAATGGCGATACCAAGTCTCCCTCACCGAAAGATTTATTTCAAAAGGGTACACTTGCAAAAGTTTTACGGGTGCTTAAAATGCCCGATGGTAATACTACGGTTATTCTACAAGGAAAAAAGCGATTTGAAACCACAGGCTATACACGTGAGCAGCCTTTTTTAAAAGCTGAGATCAAAGCACTTGATGAGGCGCGACCAGATGAAGGTGATCCAAATTTTGATGCCATCATAGATTCTATTCGTGATTTGGCACTTAAAATTATTGCTCAAAATCCTGAGATACCCTCAGAAGCATCTTTTGCTATCAAAAACATTCAAAGCAATACATTCTTGGTAAATTTTGTTTCTTCTAATATGAATATGTCGGTTGCTGAAAAGCAAGAGATATTGGAAATAGACCAATTGGAACAACGCGCCATGTTGTGTTTGAAAAAAATGAATATTGAGTATCAAAAGCTTTCTCTCAAAAATGATATTCAAAGTAAAGTGCGTACCGATTTAGACCAACAACAGCGTGAATATTTCTTGCATCAACAGATGAAAACTATTCAAGAAGAACTTGGTGGCGTTTCTTATGACGAGGAGGTGCACGAGATGCGTGACCGTGCCAAAACTAAGGCTTGGGGCGATAAAGTAGCTGCGCATTTCAAGAAAGAACTTGCGAAACTTGAACGGATGAACCCTCAAGTGGCTGAATATTCTGTGCAGCGCAACTATTTAGACTTGTATTTAGACCTGCCTTGGAACACCTATTCTGAGGATTCGTTTGATTTGAAAAGGGCACAGAAAATTTTAGATCGAGATCACTTTGGTTTGGATAAGGTCAAACAACGTATAATTGAACATCTTGCCGTACTTAAGTTACGCAACGACATGAAATCTCCTATCATTTGTTTGGTAGGTCCTCCAGGTGTGGGGAAGACTTCATTGGGCAAATCTGTAGCTGAAGCCCTAGGTAGAAAATACGTGCGTATGTCCTTGGGGGGAATGCGCGATGAAGCTGAAATACGCGGACACCGCAAAACTTATATTGGTGCCATGCCAGGTAGGGTAGTGCAGAACATAAAAAAGGCCACTACATCAAATCCTGTATTCGTTCTTGATGAGCTAGATAAGCTTGCAGAAAGTGCACAGGGCGATCCATCATCAGCCATGCTCGAGGTGTTGGATCCAGAGCAAAACACCAATTTTTATGACAATTATTTGGAAACAGGCTATGACCTTTCTAAAGTGATGTTTATTGCTACGGCAAACGGACTTTCGTCCATACAACCCGCATTACGAGACCGTATGGAAATCATTGAAGTAACAGGCTATACAATAGAAGAAAAAGTACAAATAGGACTCCGCTATTTATTGCCAAAGCAACTTTCAGAACATGGCCTTGACAAGTCTGCGGTTAAACTTCCCAAAGCAACCATGCAACATATTGTGGCTGGATATACTCGCGAGTCAGGAGTCAGAGGTCTAGAAAAGCAAATTGCCAAAGTAGTACGTCACTATGCCATGTTACAAGCCAAAGAGACACCAAGAGCATCCAAACTACTGCGTGAAGAGTTAGAAGCCATATTGGGCCCTGCGAAGATGTTGCGCGATACCTATGAAAACAATAATGTAGCAGGAGTTGTCACGGGTCTTGCCTGGACAAGAGTAGGGGGTGATATTCTATTCATTGAATCATCGATCAGCAAAGGCAATGGGGTGTTATCTATTACCGGGAACTTGGGGAAGGTTATGAAAGAATCTGCGACCATAGCCCTACAATATATCAAGGCACATGCTGCTGAGCTAGCTATAGAAGAAGACTTTTTTTCTAAGTATAATTTTCACATCCACGTGCCCGAAGGCGCAACGCCCAAAGACGGGCCTAGTGCAGGGATTACCATGATTACTTCTTTGGTGTCTAGCATACTTAAGCGCAAGGTCAAAAACCGTATTGCCATGACGGGTGAAATTACCTTGCGAGGTAAGGTATTGCCAGTTGGCGGTATCAAGGAAAAGATACTTGCAGCCAAGCGAGCCAACATAAAGGAAATTATTTTAAGCGAGAAAAATCAAGCGGATATCAATGAGATTCCCGCACGTTACCTTAAAGGCTTACAGTTTCATTTTGTAACATCTATTGATGAAGTGCTTGCCATCGCCATCACCAAACAACGTGCATCGGGTACGAAAAAGCAATAATTTGCGTTTTTTGTAGGGATGAAGCAATTTGCTGTTTGTTGGTTGTTGGGTTGTACGGCTTTTTTGAGCGCACAAATTGGGGGTGACGCTACATTTCGCTTTCTGGAACTTTCCAATTCGCCACGACAACTCGCATTGGGTGATCCCATAACCCTTCAAGATATGGATATCAGTACCACCCTTGCTAATCCAGCGATGATTCGAGGTGAGCACGGAGGTCAGGTTATGGTCAATTATGAGCCTTATTTTGATGGCATCAGTCGCGGAACTGCTGCTTACGCCTATGGGTTCAACAGGCAAAAAGCCTTGGTTTTTGATGTCAACTACATCAATTATGGCACTTTTGATGGCGCCGACCCCTTAGGCAATCCAACAGGGAGCTTTACGGGTAGCGAGGTAGCGCTTGGTATTGCAAGTTCTCACTATTTTATCCGTCAAAATATATATATCGGGGCGCGTTTGCGCTATACGCTGTCTAATCTAGAGGCATATACCTCAACTGCCCTCTCGGGCGATATAGGATTGTATTATAGTCCTGTTACCAAGCCTTGGCGAATTGCATTGGTCTATCAGCATATGGGAAGTCAATTGACGGCCTATGAAGATGTATTTGAACCCTTACCCGCTAATCTTAGCTTGGGCTTTTCAAGCGCACTTAAACACTTGCCCTTGCGCTGGCATTTAACATTTCATCACCTAAATAAATATCCCTTGTATTTTGATAATCCCGAGGATGCAAGTCAAACCTTAGGGGGGGGTACCAACCAAAAACCTGCGGGTTTAACTAAGAAACTATTGCGCCATGCGTCATTCGGCGTTGAGGTGTTTCCAGCGTCTTTGTTTTCCATTCGTTTGGGGTATCATGCCCAGCGTGCAGCAGAATTACGTATTTTAGAGCTACGTAATTTTTCAGGTCTATCGTTTGGCGTAGGTATGCAACTGCGACGTTTGCGATTCCAAATAAGTCATGCACGCTATAACGTAGCTGGAAACCGTACGTTTTTGGGATTAACCCTAGAGCCAAGACGATGAAAAAACCCTTTGTAATTGCCATAGACGGCGCATCTTCAACAGGTAAAAGTACCCTAGCCAAGGGACTTGC
>JAQWKF010000044.1 GCA_029247985.1 Flavobacteriaceae bacterium | reverse complement strand
GTTGAAAAATGGCATTTAAACCGTGTATTTGAGAAGCAGAAAGAGGTGTCAGACATTCAAGTGCCAAGTCATTGGGAAACCATCAAAAAAGATTATGAAGGCGTGGTCTTCTACAAAAAATCATTTCGGGTGCCCGAATCGTGGAATGAGGGCGTTTTTAGTCTTCATTTTGAGGCTGTCAATTACAAAACCGAAGTTTGGGTCAATGACCAAGCCGTTGGTACTCATGAAGGCGGTTTTACTCCTTTTTCATTTCAAGTCGATGAGATTCTGAAACCCGGCGAGATAAACCATATAATTATGAGGGTAGTCGGTCCGATACTAATGACTGACCAGCGCATCGACGAAATGGGTCGTATGGAAGTGCCCCAATGGAGAGGTGCCATTACAGGGGGAATCTGGCAAGACGTTTGGATTCAACGAAGAGGGAATGTTACCATTCATGATGTTTTTTTACAACCCGATATTGACAAATCTCAAACGAGTATTGATATAGAATTGTACAATCACCAATCTGCACAACAAAAAACAACACTTTCAATTAGGGTTAATGACGCAGACGGCAACACGGTAGGTGTTTTTGAAAAAAATATGCTATTGGATTTAGGAAAAAATAGAATAAAAACATCCGTCGATATTCCAAATCAAAAGCTTTGGTCACCTAAAAGCCCACACCTATATTCAATTGACATCTCACTTGCAAATGGCAAAGAAACAACGGACAACTGGACACACCGTTTCGGTATGCGAAAGTTTACAATCAAAAATAATCAGTTCTATCTAAACAACGAACCGCTGTATTTAAAAGCAACCTTTTTTGAAGGTCTTTACCCTGTAGGACTCGCTTATCCTGACTCTAAGGAAATGGCGATTAGAGAAATTCAACTTGCTAAAGATGCGGGATTCAATATGATAAGACCTTGGCGAAAGCCTCCACCCAAAATGTGGCTTGACCTGTGTGACGAAATGGGTGTATTAACCGTGGGTAGCTTGGCAATAGAATGTATGAACAGACCTATCCAATCGGCTTATTTGCCTATGCGTGTCGAAAACGAACTAACTCAAAGTATTTTGAGAGATCGAAACCGAACAAGTGTGGTGATTTGGGAGCTTTTCAATGAGCTTTTACAACCAGTTATGATTCAAATGCTTCAACCCATGTCGCTCAAAGCCCGTGAGCTAGACCCAACCAGACTTATATTAGATGAATCAGGCGGCTGGGCCAAGGGTGCAAGGATGTATTTGCCCTACGAAAAAACAGGAAATCAGTTTAACGATATTCATGACTATTCAGGATCCCAAATTACGCAAGATATTTATGATGGATATACCAATATTGGTGCCTCAAATGAAGAATTGAAAAAGAAAAACCTTTCTGGACTAAAAATACCAGGGAAAAATGTTGTTTCTGGGCGACTGTCATTCGTTTCTGAATTGGGTTATGGCAGTTTGCCTAACCTCCCTCAAAACAATGAGGAATTTAGACAAAAAGGAAATCCCCTAACACCCACCATGCGCTATCACCTAAGACTTGAAAAAGAACTTGAGCACATGATGCAAAAAACAGGTTTTGATCGTTTGTTTGACAATTTTGAAGAGTTCTGTTTGGCCCAGCAAACGGCACATGGAATGGTGAACAAAAGATTGCTTGAAGCCACACGCTCCAACCCAAATGTAATTGGGTATTGTGTTCATGCGCTCACAGCAGGAGATTGGATAATGGGTGCAGGTCTGTTGGATTTGTGGCGAAATCCAAAAACAGATGTTTATGAAATGACCAAAGAGGCGAACCAAGAGCAAATTGTTACCCTCCGTGTGATGCCTAGAAACAGTTTTTCAGGTGTTAACCCAAAGGTAGAAGTGATTGGTGTAAACGAAAATATGGAGATGAAAGCCCAAATTCATGTTCAAGTATTTGATGCGGCGCAAAACCTTCTTATTGAAAAAAAGGTGCATAAACCTTTAACCCAGGGCATAACATCCTACCTGAGTGAAGAAATTAACATGTCTGGCTTAACGGGAAGTTTTCAAGCGCGTGTAGCACTAAAAGACAAAAAAGGAAATCTTATTGCCAAAAATAGTTTTGATTTTGACATTTTTGACCCTGTTGTTTTTGATAGCGATGCGCCGTTGCGCGTCATAGATCCACAAGGAGAACTAAAAATATTTTTAACCAAAAAAAATATATCTTTTGTAGATTTTGATTCTAATGAACATGCAGGGGGATTAATAATCAGTGGTATGGTGCCGCGATCTGGAAAAAAAGATTTTAATGCATTGCTCAAAAATGCCAAAGCTGAAGTTGGTAAAGGAGGAAAACTCATCATTTTAGATGTACCTGGAAAAACACCCCCATATTTTGGAAGAAAATTTGAATCTAACTCTGTTGAAGGACTCCCTTTTTCAGCAAATATGTTAAACAAAGGGACCACCCTAGGACTATGGGCTGGAAAACCTCATATGGTTAAGGAACACCCCGTGTTTCAAGGACTACCAACGGGTGTGATTATGCAAGAAGTTTATCAGAACGTACATCCAAAAACCACGATGATGATGCAACAAGGCAAAATGATATCGGGGGTGGTTAGCTATGACCATTTTCAAAATGTAGATTTGATGCTTCGTCATTATCCTGGTCCTGGGAACATTTGGTTTGGTGCCAATCTTTTAGAAACAGCGTTTGGAGAAGGAACTATGCTATTGTCTACTTTTGATATTGTTGGAAACCTAGGAAAAGATCCGGTTGCCGAACTTATTTTAAATAATATGATAAATTACGTAAATCAATAAATTGATGAAAAAAGTAGTCACTTTTGGTGAAATCATGTTGCGCTTAGCCCCTCCTGGCTTTTTACGTTTCTCTCAAACCAACTCTTTTGATGTAATCTATGGCGGTGGCGAATCTAATGTTGCTGTTTCTTTAGCAAATTATGGCGTTCCAGTACGTTTTGTAACCCGTGTTCCCAGTAACGACATCGGAGAATGTGCGCTTATGGAAATGCGCAAACGAGGTGTGGAGACGGATTTTATGCTTCGTGGAGGTGACCGTTTGGGGATTTATTTCCTAGAGACTGGTGCTGTCAGTCGGGGCAGTAAAGTGGTTTATGACAGAGCCCACTCGGCCATGTCTGAGATTGAGACTGGAATGGTGGATTGGGACAAAGCCTTTAAAGGCGTGGAATGGTTCCACTGGACTGGGATTACCCCTGCCATTTCACAGTCTGCAGCAGATGCTTGCCTGGAAGCTGTGAAAATCGCAAGTGAAAAAGGAATCACCATTTCTACAGATTTGAACTACCGTGCCAAGCTTTGGAAATATTGC
>JAQWKF010000035.1 GCA_029247985.1 Flavobacteriaceae bacterium | reverse complement strand
ACGTTATCTTGGCGATACTTCTGCACTTGATAGAGGAAAATATTTTAATCTTCATTCTACAGGTGGTAATGATGTTGAATACAATTTCTTTACAGACTACAATGCTACCAATCACGGACGAGGCTTTTGGGGACCAGCTGCTTATGCAGTTCAACAAGAAGGTCAGGTAGGCGTTTATCCAAGTCCAAAATCTGGAACTAGTGATATTAGAGCTGTAAGTCGTTATATTGGAACCGAACATCCATATAACATTTACCAAGAAGGCATAAATGCAACAATCCTTTCAGATTGGGTAGTTGAGTATTATAAGGATTATGTGGGGGTTAACTTGAGACCTGAATTTTACGAACCCATGAATGAGCCTTTTGTCCATGCAAGAGATTATTACGATGAACCCGACTGGGACCCAGTAGCAGAAGCTCGTGTTAAATTGGAAATGGCACAAGTGTTTAGTGAAATCGGCAGTAAGATTCATGCTACTCCAGAATTGGCCAACATGAAAGTGATTGGATATGCGGCAGCCTTTCCCTCATTTGAAAAAAATGACTTTTCAATCTGGAACCAAAACATGAAAATGTTCATGGACGAGGCAGGAGCCGATATGGATGCCTTTTCCACGCACCTCTATGACGGTATCAATCAAATAGGACAAGATACAAGACGCTCCGGAAGTAATATGGAAGCGGTGCTGGATTTGATTGAAAGTTATAGTTTCCATAAATGGGGAGCAATTAAACCCCACGTGATTTCTGAGTTCGGTGGTATTGTTGGAAGCTCATATTCTGACATTAGTAATGTTCAATCCATTCGATCTCAAAACGCCATGCTATTTGGCCTGCTTGAACGTCAAAACATAACTGAGCTGACCATACCCTTTACTACTGGAAAATCAACCTGGCATATTACAGAAGCTAACAATTACTTACCGTACAAAGCTGTACTTTTTAAGCCAGTCCCTTTTGGCGTCCCGCTGGATCAAGTAACAAGTTGGGAGTATACAGATCGTATTTATTTTTATGAGTTATGGAAAAACGTTTCAGGTGATCGGATTGAACTTAACTCAACCAATCCAGATATTCAGGTTCAAGGCTTTAGAGACGGAAATAAGTTGTTTTTAGCCTTAAATAATTTAGATGATTTTGATCGATCCATTTCCTTGCAGCTACAATCGGTTTCAGGTGCAACCCCTAACGATGTACGGATTAAATCGCTAATTATTAATCCAAATGAGTTGGCACAATTCACCGACCAAACCACTTTAGTTTTGCCAGAAAGTTACAACTTGAAAGCTAACGAAACCGTTGTTTTTGAATATACCTACGATAACACTTTTAGCTACGACAATGCGATTATTTTGAATCGACATTACACCAATGAATCAACGGTTCAAGCAATCACCGCCAATTCATCCATGACCTACACATTTTCTAATGTGCCATCTTCATCAATTGCCTCTGCTACCTTGCGTATGAGCATAGGGCGCAAGCACGATAAGTCAAAATCCCCCACTGTAGTGGTTAATGGACAAACACTTAGCGTTCCTACCAATTGGAAAGGGTATGATCAAGCCAACAGAGACGACTTTTTTGGGATGATAGAGATTGATGTTCCTGTAGAAAGTGTACAAGCATCAAATACTGTCTCGCTAACATTTCCGGATTCTGGCGGACATTTAAGTTCGTTAGTGTTGGTAACACAGCGTTATAATCAAAACGTATTATCGACAGGAAAAGGAATTAGCAATAGCATAGAGGACAAACTTATTCTCTATCCAAATCCAGCGAAAGCTATTGTTCTGCTCGATCAAAAATATATAGGGAAAGAGCTTAGGTTTTTCACACTGACCGGAAAAGAGGTATATAGAGCTGTATATAATGGAAATGCGGTTGATGTTGAACAGCTACCCAGTGGCCTTTATTTGGTTCGTTCAGAAGGTCTTTATGCCAAGTTGTTAATTGAATAAATAGTTATGCGGAAATTTATAAAAATTCACACCGCTATAATCATAATTCTCAGTTCATTCTCTTTGGTTTTTGGGCAAAGCCATAAGCCCTTTTTTAAAAATGGAGACATTATATGCTTTTTGGGTGACAGCATAACCCATGGAGGACAATACCATGAGTTTTTACAGTTGTTCTATGCTACGCGCTACCCCAATTTAAAGCTGACTTTTCATAACTGTGGTATTTCTGGAGACAATGCAGCTGGTATGATTGATAGGTTTGAAGAAGATGTGATGAAACACAAGCCCACACACGTGTTTCTGATGACTGGAATGAATGATGTACAGCGTACGCTCTATTTTGAGGGAACGGCAAGCAATAAAATTTTGAAACAAAGAGCGAATGCCTTAGCTAACTACAAGCGAAATACTACATTATTAGTGGAAAAAATAATCGAAAATAATATAATACCCATTTTGTTAACGCCCTCAATTTATGACCAATACTCAAAAATAGAAAGAGAAAACAACTTAGGCTGCAATGATGCACTTATTGAGTGTTCTAATCATATTAAAAAATTAGGTGACAAATATGATGCGCTTGTTATCGATTTAAACACGCCTATGCGAAAGCTCATGGAACGTGAATTGAAAAAAGATTCTTTGTTTACCATTGTTGGAAAAGACAGGGTGCATCCCGAATCGACAGGGCATTTTATCATGTTTCATGAGATTATATCCAGCTTAGAAGCACCTGCTGTGGTTTCTAAAATAGCCATTAATGTAAACCAAAATGAGGAAAAAATACGTGTACAAAACCTAAATCTTCAAGATGCAACTTTTTCAGACAGTTTGATTTCCTTTCAGACTTCTGAAATGAGTTTGCCATTTCCAATGGGTAGGAGTCTTCACGAGGCTATTTCATTGACCTCATTTAAAGAGCTGTATAACCAGCAACTATTTCAAGCAGAAGGCTTACCTAATAAAAATTATGACTTGTTCATTGATAAACAGCACATAGGAACTTTTGACGCCTACGATTTAAAGAGAGGAATTAATCTTAGCCAATATAAAAACACACCGCAATACAAACAGGCGCAAGAAATAAAGCGTTTGTGTACTGCCTATCGACAAACACAATACCAGCTTCGGGCAGTTGCCTTTATACGGCACAGTTATCTTAACGACTATACAGGTCCCGATAGCATAAATTTAAAATATAAGCACTTATCCAAAAAACTTAAACGCATTGAGAATAAACCCTATTATAATTACATCAAAAGCAGTATGGAGGCATATTTTGAGACACTACCAAAAATAGATTCTTTAGAAAAAAGAAAGCGCCAACTTTCAGAACAATTAAATTCCATACACACACCCAAGATGCAGCAATGGAAACTTATTAAAAGCCCAAGCCCTAGGATTTGAAGATTTGTTATATTTTATAGAACATTTGTCACAAATTATTTATAGAATACATATTAGTTTTATAAAAACTTAAAAAATAATAATTATGAAACATATTTACTCTATATTATTTATATGCTCATCACTAGTGATCAGTGCGCAAACTACAACAAATTTTACCTCAGCTGAAGGATATGTAGACGGAGGTCTTCAAGCTCATAGCGATTGGTATGCTGCTAATAATAATGGTGTTAATTTTTTTACAGTTAACGCAACTGGTGGCACGGTTACCTCAACAAACGATGAATTTAAAAAAGCTGTTTGGAAACAACCTTTTGATTTGAATGCAAGTGGTGATAATATAAAATTCACTGTGAATTTTAAACTTTTAGGAACGTTAAGTGCAACAGCAAATGTAGCTATAATAAAAATTGGTTTTACACCTGTTGGAAGTGCTGGTTCAACTGGAAATGATGAATCTGCAGTTACACTAGCCTGGTCAAATTGGAATAGTCATTTACAAATGCGAAATGAAGGTAATGGTGCAAAGCTTGACACTGCAAGTGGTGGTGCTTCATCGTTATTATATTCTAATTTAGTTGGCGATGATTTAGCTGTTGAGGTGAGCTTAAATATCGCTGAAACTGCAGCGGCCTCAACAATATCAGCAAAACTTTTAAGTATAACCGATGGGACTTCTTCAGGTGAAGGTTTTGATAATGCAACCACTGCAGTACCACAAGTTTTATATGATGCAGCTACATCAACTGGTTCCATTTATGGTTTCTTCAACTCAATGTCTATGGCTGACGCCAATTTAACAGGTGTTCAATACTCTAGCTTATCCATGCAACCTACTGTTTTAAGTATTTCCGATATTTCTCTCCCAGAATTTATGTTGTCCAACAATCCCGTTGGAGAAACCGTTGAAATTTCTGGAATTGAAGCGGGTAGTGAAATTAATATCTATTCCATAACAGGAGCTAAAGCAAGTAATCATGTTTATAATGGAAGTTCTCTAAATCTTAGTCACCTAAATACGGGTGTCTATTTTATGGAAACGCCTGGATTTGCAGTTACGAAAATGCTAAAAAAATAGATTTTTTTAAGCAAAGAATCAAAAGCCACTGATATTCAGTGGCTTTTTTTATTTAACAATATAAAGTAGTTATTTTTAAATTGTAAGGCATTACTATAAAATGAAGTACCTTCACTTTCATGGTTTTTTTCTGAAACTACCTCAAATCTTTAATTATTGGACTTATATAAGTTATAAAGTTTGTTTAACACAGAATTAAAAATAATTAATCAAAACGCAAACGGCTTGTGTTTTCATAGGCATCGCCTACTGTAGCAAGAAAGCGCTCCATCATCTCATCTCTTTTTTCAGGCATTTTATCAGCAAGATTGTTTTTTTGAGACACATCCTCTGCGAGATTGTACAATTGATATTCGTCTCCATTACCCGTTTCAATGCCTTTTGTCAAAAACATTTTAGGCCCAGGATAAGGAGGAATCAAGACCCAATCGCCATGGCGATATGCCGTTCTAGAAGTTGCTTCTAATACCACATCTTCTCGCCCAGTTGATGTTTTACCAAGCAATAGAT
>JAQWKF010000033.1 GCA_029247985.1 Flavobacteriaceae bacterium | reverse complement strand
GGAAATTTACTCTTAAACGTTGGTCCGACTGCACGTGGCGTTATTCAAGATGAAGCTGTTGAACGCCTTGAGGCCACACATCAATGGATGAAATACAACAGTCGTTCAATATATGGGTGTACCGCAGCACCAGAGGAGTTTGAAACGCCAGATAATTGCCTTTTGACCTATAACCCAAAAACCAATAGGCTGTATGTACATGTGTTGGAGTGGCCATTTAAAACAATCTACCTGCCGGGCTTGGCTGGAAAAGTCAAATATGCCCAAATTTTAAACGATGCATCAGAATTGAAATTGGGCACCCAAAAAGGCGCTTGGCTGGACGATGTATCAGAAGTTGACAATGGATTAAAAATCAATATACCCGTGCGTTCACCTAACGTGGAGATTCCCGTAATTGAGCTTTTCTTGAAATAACATAAATCAAATGAAACTCCAGGCATTATTTTTATGTGCCCTCTTTGTGAGTAGTTGCACACAGCAATCTGCTCCAAAAAAGCACATAAACAAACCGCCAAATATTATTATTGTTTTAACAGATGACCAGGGTTTTAAAGATGTGGGGTTTAACGGATCTCAAGATATTTTGACCCCCAACATTGATAAGCTTGCAAAACAAGGTATTGTATTTTCAAATGGGTATGTGTCACATCCGTATTGCAGCCCCTCAAGAGCGGGCATTATGACAGGTCGCTATCAGCAACGTTTTGGGCATGAACACAATGTTCCATTTGATCCCGAAGACGCTAGCATGGGCACTCCGGCAACCGAAATTTTTTTACCTCAAAAAATGAAAGCGGCAGGTTATAATACCTATGCCATAGGCAAATGGCATTTGGGCAATCATCCTTCACTCTTGCCCCATAACAGAGGTTTTGACAAGTGGTTTGGCTTTTCTGGTGGGAATATGAACTATTGGGGTTTTTCACAGAACGAAAACCGTATGCACATACAGCGCAATGATATTAAAATAAGTTCTAATGAGTTAACTTATTTGACTGATGATTTTACACGAGAGGCTTTGTCAAATATTAAAGATAATGGGGATAAGCCTTTCTTTATGTTTTTATCCTATAATGCACCCCATAGCCCTGACCACGCCACCCTAGAATACTTAAACAAAACAGCGCATATTGAGTACGGTAAGCGCAGTGTCTACGGAGCCATGATTGCAGGAATTGACAAAGGAGTAGGTCAATTGGTAGATTTACTTACCGACATGAATATTCGAGATAATACCATGATTGTTTTTTTAAGTGATAATGGAGGACGTTTAGATGCGGCAAACAATGGTCCTTACCGCGGGCACAAGGGAATGCTATTTGAAGGAGGAATTCGGGTGCCTTTTGCCATTTCTTGGCCAGCAAAGCTGCCAAAAGGAAAAACCTACAACGAACCCATGATTTCACTTGATTTATTTGCTACATGTATGGCTGCAGCAGGAATTGAGGTCCATGAAACCGACAAGCTGGACGGCATTAATTTAATACCACTTTTAAGTGAAGATAATACCCAAAAAAGAGAAAGAACGCTTTACTGGCGTGTGGCAAATGGCGAAGAATACGCGATAAGAAAAGGAAACTTTAAACTAATCAAAAGTGCGTACAAAAACAAAACCATGCTTTTTGATTTAGAACAAGACCGCCAAGAGATTAAGGATGTTTCGTATGATCATCCAGAAGTTGTAACTCAATTACTTACCTTACACCAAAGTTGGAATGCTGAATTAGCTGTACCAAGGTGGACCGATCCACACATGGACAATGTAAAAAAAGAAGAAGCAAATACACGCGCCTACAGAAAAAAGTCACTGTCCAAAAAAGAACAACCTCAATATGAATAAAAAATTACGAATTTACCACACTAAGGCCTTTCGTTTTATTTTACAATTATGTATCCTGATTTTGATTTCTGTGTTGTCAAATCAAGAGGTTTACGCTCAAAATAAATCAACTGAACGTCCAAATATTATTTTTATTCTCACCGATGATCATCGGTACGATTTGTTGGGTTGTACTGGAAATATAATCATCCAAACGCCGCATTTAGATAAGCTGGCAGCAGATGGGATACTATTTACAAACGCGCATGTAACAAGTGCTATTTGTACACCGAGCAGGGCATCCATGTTTTTAAGCCAATTTGAACGTAAACACGGAGTTAATTTTAATTCAGGGACAAGTGTGTCAGCGGATGCTTGGAATAATTCATATCCTGTTGTATTGCGAAAGAATGGCTATTACACAGGCTACATTGGAAAAAATCACGTTCCCATTGGGGTGGGCGGCTATAAATCGGGGCTTATGGAAGCTTCGTTTGACTATTGGTATGCGGGCCACGGGCATCTTATGTTTTACCCCAAGGAACGACACGAGATTTTTAATGGTGCTGTAAACGATACGCAAGTTGAGATTTTAGGTGAGGGAGTAACAGACTTTTTAACTAACGAACACAAGCTTCAAGGCGCAAAGCACTTTTTATCAGGCATTCCAAAGGACAAGCCCTTTTGTATGAGCATCAATTTTAACTTGCCCCACGGCGCAAGTACCAGTACAATGAAGATGCGTCCGACCGATCCCGAAACCTATAAAAGTTTGTATAGAGACATAGAAATCCCCTTGCCTAAATACTATACAGAAAAAAAGGCAATCACTTCGCCAAAGCTCCCTGCAGCTGTATTGCATGCCGATGATCGACAAGATATCTATGATTTTGTGGACAACAAACAAGACTTGCGCGAACGCATGATTCGGAATATGCAAGCAGTTACTGGGATAGATGCGCTTGTTGGTAATCTACGGCAAACACTAAAAGAACAAAATCTAGACAAGAACACCATCATTATTTTTACTTCTGATCACGGTATTTTTTGGGGTGAAAGTGGCTTGGGAGGTAAAGCGCTGTGTTATGAAGTATGTACACGCGTGCCCATGATTATTTATGATCCGAACGCCCCGAGAAAGAGTCGAGGAATAAAAAGTGCCCAGTTGGTGCAAACCATTGACATCGCGCCCACCATGCTTTCTTATGCCGCTACACCCATACCCACATCCTATCAGGGAAAGCCCCTGAACGACATGATTCATGGAAACGATATCCCTGTTCGTGAGGTTTTATTTACCGAGAACTTATGGTCGACTCATTTTGGAAACCCACGTTGTGAGGCCGTGCAAGACAAAGAGTGGAAATACATACGGTATTATAAAAATGAAAACTTATCTGCTCAATATTTGATCGATACTGCCAAAAAATTCAAGGTCAACATGACAAGCATGCTCTATGCAAATCACGACCCCCAAATAGCCGTATATCAATCTTTTATTGAAGGGCCACTCAACGGAGAGCCTGCAGTTTATGAAGAACTCTATCAGCTTACAAATGACAGTGACGAACAATACAATTTAGCCAATAGTCCAGCACATACAGACAAACTAAACGAGATGCGCGCGCTTTGGTATAAAACCTTAGTTGAAGCCAGAGGCACTGATGCAATGCAGGTAGTCCGATACACTATGGATAGCGAAGCAGAACGCGCCCAGTTAGTTAAACCAGAATAAGCATACCAACATGAAAATAACGATCAGACCACTGTATTTTTTTCTCATTATTTCACTAGCCTTGTTTCAATCGTGCAGTCAGCAGCTGACCACTGAACCAGTAAGCTTTAACGAGGGGTGGAGGTTTGCCAAAGGAGCTGTAGTTGGTGCATCCGAAATGGATTTTGACGATACTATGTGGCGCAATATAACACTGCCTCACGACTGGGCCATTGAAGGGCCATTTGACAGCTCTTACAATGCACGAAGTGGTGGATTGCCTTTTCATGGAATTGGTTGGTACCGTAAAAAATTTGACATACCAAACTCCGTTAAGGGAAAACACGTGACGCTTCATTTTGATGGTGCCATGAACAACGCCAAAGTTTGGCTTAACGGAACTCTTGTTGGCGACCGTCCGTATGGATATATCGGTTTTTCGGTTGATTTAAGTCCGTATTTAAATTATGGAGGATCAAATGTGGTTGCGGTTCAATTGGCGCCAGAAGACTTTTCTTCGAGGTGGTATCCTGGAGCAGGTATTTATCGAAATACTTGGCTCGAGATAAACAATGAAGTTCATGTTCCCAAATGGGGTACGTTTATTACTACCCCAAACATTACCGAAAACGAAGCATCAGTGCGTGTTCTTACAGAGGTTAAAAACATTGCTAATAGTGACAAAGAAGTTAGCTTACAGACTGTTATTTACGATCCCAACAACAAAGAGGTGGGTAACACCAACAGTATAGTTCAAACCAAACAAAATACTACCGTGGAGGCAGTTCAAACCCTTAGCGTTGAAACGCCCATGCTTTGGGATTTAGACAAACCAAACTTGTATACTGCTATGACGACAATTAAGTTTGGCGATACGGTTTTGGATACCTACAAAACGACTTTCGGAATAAGAACCATAGCGTATGGTGCTGATTTTGGCTTTAAACTCAACGATAAAAAGACACGTTTTAAAGGGGTATGCTTGCATCATGATTTGGGTCCATTGGGAGCAGCTGTAAACAAGCGCGCAACCGAACGCCAGCTTGAAATCATGCAAGAAATGGGTGTCAATGCCATTCGCACCAGCCATAACCCTCCATCACCAGAGCAAGTCCAACTTTGTGACCAAATGGGATTGATGATTCAGGTAGAAGCATTTGATGTTTGGCAAATGGCAAAAGTAAAAAACGATTACAGCAAGCATTTTGACAAATGGCATGAGCGAGATTTACGTGACATGATTCGCAGCTTTCGAAATAGTCCTTCTGTGGTTATGTGGAGTATAGGGAACGAGATATTGGAGCAATCACACAAGACCAAGGGTCGCGAAATCGCCCATAAATTAGCCGATATATGTCGCGATGAAGATAGTACAAGACCTGTCACTGCTGGATTTAATTATTATCCAGCTCCAATAAATAATGGGCTAGCTGAAGCATTGGATTTGGTTGGATGGAATTACAAACCAAGAAAGTATGAGGAGGTGGTGCAAAAGCAGCCCGACTGGATTGTCTATGGTTCAGAAACAGCCAGTACTGTGAGTAGCCGTGGCACGTATCACTTACCTATTAAAAAGTATGAGAAGCACGAATCCTTGCAGATAACCAGTTACGATTTTATCGGACCACCTTGGGCTTATCCACCAGATATTGAATTTGAAGCATTGGAAAAAACACCAAATAATTTAGGTGAATTTATTTGGACAGGTTTTGATTATTTAGGAGAACCTACACCATATGGCGGTAAAGATAACTCTACAAATGGGTACTGGAATGGCGATTGGCCTGCACGAAGTTCATATTTTGGAGCCGTAGACCTTTGTGGACTTCCAAAAGACAGATTTTATTTATATAAAAGTCAATGGACTAGCGCTCCAATGGTTCATGTACTGCCGCATTGGAACTGGGAGGGGAAAGAAAACGAAATTATCCCCGTTTTTTCTTACACCAATGCAGAAGAAGTTGAGTTATTTGTCAATGGAAAATCTTTTGGTAAAAAACGTAAGGGAATGGATAAAGCACCTGTTCCTATAAATTTTATTGACTGGGAAGGAGGGCGCTATAAGGGTACCTTTATGTCTCCTTACCGATTGATGTGGGAAGTTCCTTATCAGCCCGGATCAATCGAGGTTGTTGCCTACACCAATGGTGAAAGGGTTGCCAAAAAGCGTATAAACACAGCTGGTGAGCCAGCAAAAATTGAGCTTATTCCAGATAGAGTTGCTCTTCATGCTGACGGTAAGGACATTTCGTTTGTTACAGTGCGTATAACAGATAAAGATGGAAATTTGTGTCCAAGTGCTGACAATTTGGTCAAGTTTTCCGTCTCAGATTTGGGAACCATAGCTGCGGTGGGGAATGGAGATCCAGCAACAATGGCAGCTTTTCAATCGAACAAACGCAAGGCATTCAACGGACTGTGTATGCTTATGGTAAAAACCACAAAAAAATCAGGCTTGATTACTGTTCAAGCTACTTCTGACACTCTTCAAACAGCTTCTGTCTCCTTAAGGGTAGAATAATTTTTACGCATCTTTAAAACGGGCTGTATATTCCGATGGAGTCATCTTATATAAGGCTTTAAAAGATTGTGTGAAATATCCAGCAGTATTGAACCCCGTTCGATACATGCTTTCTTTAGCACTAAATCCTTTTTCTAGATATTGTGCAGCAATTTTAAGTCTGTAGTTACGTACAAACTCTGTTGGCTTCAGTCCTGTTATCGCCTTGATCTTGTTGTAAAAAGTAGTTCTACTCATCCCAATGTTTTTGGCAAGTAGATTTGTTGTAAAGGACGCATTATCGAGATTACGTTCTATTTCTTCGATTACATCCTGTATAAATTGTTCCTCCACTCCATTAATGTCAACTAAACTTGGTTCAAATGGAGATTTTTTAAACTCATCGTGAATCCTTATTCTGTTTTCAAGTAAAGAGTTAATCTGCATTTTTAATACGTCCATATTGAAGGGCTTAATCAAATACACATCTGCGCCAGCTTGAAGTCCTTCCACTCGAGATTCATTTGTTGTTTTTGCCGAGAGCAGGATGAAGGGAATATGATTAATTAGAATGTCTTTTTTTACTTGCCTACACACTTCCAGCCCATCTATTCCTGGCATCATGATATCACTGATGATAACATCTGGGGATTTTTCACTTGCAAGTTCTAGCCCTTTACTTCCGTTCACACAACTAATAATAGCATAATCTTCGCTCAATTCTGAAGCGATGTAGTGGTTTATTTCAATATTATCTTCGATAATTAAAAGTACGGGCTTGTTATCATTTTCATAGAAAATAACTTCTTTTCTTTCACTGGCTTGATGTATTGGCCTCTCCATCTTTGTTAAGATAAGCTCTTTGTCATCAATCATTTGTTCTGACGTTAAGTGTGCAGTCCCTAAAGGTAATGTAAGTGTAAATGTACTTCCTTCATTGAGTTTACTTTTGACTGCTAATGCTCCACCATGTATTTTTGCTAAACTATGCGAAAATGACAGCCCTATTCCAACCCCTTTATTTTTTTTGTTTTGGTTATCAGCTTGGTAAAAACGGTCAAAAATATTTTTAAGTTCACCCGGCTTGATTCCTACACCATTGTCTGTTACACTTAAGGCGAAATATCCCTCTGGGTAGTTTTGGTTCGGATTTTTCAACATAACCTTGATACTTATACTGCCATTCTTGGGTGTAAACTTAATCGCATTTGACAATAAATTATGGACAATTTTTTCTAATTTATTGACATCTATCCAACTAAAGACCTTCTTTTCTGGAACATGATATTCGAGTGAAATATTTTTTTTATCAGCTAAAGAATTAAACTGTTCACTTATTTTTTTGACGACGCTTACAATATTTATATGTGTGCAAGTGAGTGGTGTTTTTCCCTGCTCAAGTTTTCGGAAGTCTAACAGTTGTTTTGTTAATTTTAAAAGATAGTCTGCGTTACTTTGAATAGTGTTGTATGATTTTAGACGATCTTCTTTTTTAAGTGAATCAATTTTACTAATGAGTTTTTCTACAGGTCCAAGTATAAGCGTAAGTGGCGAGCGTAATTCATGCGATATATTGGTGAAAAATTTAAGCTTTGCGACATTTAATTCTTTTTCTTTTTCTTTTTCAAGCCGATCAAATTCCAGTTTACGTTTCCTTCTAATATTGATCATTGTATATTGTCCGAAGAGTATTATTACTATCACTAACAAAACGAAATAAAGTATTTTGGTGAGTGTAGTCCAATACCATGGTGGATAAATCGTAATCTTCAATGATGCAGGTGCTGCTGACCAAGTACCATTGTCATTACTTCCAAAAACATAAAATGTATAATCACCTGCGGG
>JAQWKF010000025.1 GCA_029247985.1 Flavobacteriaceae bacterium | reverse complement strand
TCAGATGTGCGTAAAATATTAAGCGCAGAATTCTCGAACGAATAACCAAACCCGGCAATTTTTTATTTTTGATTGCGCAAAAGATTATATGGCAGATTTAAAAACAATTCGAATTAACAAAGTACTCCGCGAGCTAAACATTTCGTTAGACCGTGCAGTGGAACACCTATCCGAAAAAGGATTTTCGGTTGAAGCACGCCCTACAGCAAAAATTTCGCAGCAAGAGTATGAACTTCTTTTAGATGCATTCCAAACGGACCGCTCCAAAAAAGAAGCTTCTCACGAAGTTTTTGAAGAGAAACGAAAAGAAAAAGAAGCTATACGTGAACAGGCGCAAAAAGAAGAAGTTCTAGTCCCCGAACTTTCTAAGCCATCTAACGTAGTCAAGGCGCAAGCAAAATTGGGCGGCCTGAAAGCCGTAGGCAAAATTGACTTAAGCCCTAAGCCAAAGCTTGCTGCAGAGCTCAAAGCAGCCACACCCGAACCCAAGGCAGAAACACCAAAAGAAGTTGCATCATCTCAAAAGGCTGAAGTGTCTGCTGCTGTTGCCAAAAGAGAAGTACCTGTTAAAGAAGCAATTCCTGCCAAGGAAGAATCACTCAAAGAACCAACTTCCGAAAATCCCGGTAAGATTGAAACTCAATACAAAAAATTAAGTGGATTAAAATCAGCTGGGGATAATATTGACTTGTCAAAATTCAAAAAGCCTGTACCAAAGAAACCTAATGATAATGACAGTAATAAGCGTCGCAGAAAACGTATTACTAAAGATACAGGCCCAGGAAATCGTAAGCCCAACAATAATCGCGGCAATAAGCAACAGCGCCCAGCGGTAATAAAAGAGGAACCTTCAGAAGAAGAAATCCAGAAGCAAATCCGCGAAACGCTTGAAAAACTGCAAGGAAAGACCTCCAAGTCTAAAGGTGCCAAGTACCGTCGTGAAAAGCGAGACTCTCACCGTCAAAAATCAGAGGAAGTAGAAGCATTACAAGAAGCGGAAAGCAAAATCCTTAAAGTTACAGAATTTGTAACTGTTGGAGAAGTGGCTACTATGATGGATATCAGTTCCACACAAATCATTTCGGCTTGTATGTCGCTAGGAATCATGGTTACCATGAATCAGCGTTTGGACGCCGAAACACTTTCTGTTGTTGCCGAAGAATTTGGATTTGAAGTGGAATTTGTAACTGCTGATATTGAAGAAGCAGTCGAGGTATTAGAAGATATGCCCGAAGACCTAAAACATCGAGCACCTATTGTAACAGTAATGGGGCACGTAGATCACGGAAAAACATCCTTCTTGGATTATGTGCGAAGTGCCAATGTAATTCAAGGAGAATCTGGTGGAATCACGCAGCACATTGGTGCCTATAGCGTAAAAGTAAAAAATGGACAAACCATTACCTTTTTAGATACGCCTGGTCACGAGGCCTTTACTGCCATGCGTGCACGAGGAACACAAGTAACCGACTTGGTTATTATTGTGGTCGCTGCCGATGACGATATAAAGCCACAAACCAAAGAGGCCATTAGCCACGCACAAGCGGCTTCAGTGCCTGTTGTATTTGCGATCAACAAAATGGACTTACCAACAGCCAACCCTGATAAAATCAAGGAAAGCTTAGCTGGAATAAATTTATTGGTTGAGGATTGGGGTGGAAAAATTCAATCTCAAGACATTTCTGCCAAGACAGGCCAAGGTATTGAGGAGCTTTTAGAAAAAGTACTGTTGGAAGCAGAGCTGCTAGAACTAAAAGCAAACCCAGACAAGGCTGCTCAAGGTACTGTCGTTGAAGCATTTTTGGACAAGGGTAGAGGATATGTATCGACTATATTGGTGCAATCTGGAACACTTACTGTTGGAGATTATATTTTGGCTGGACGCCACAGCGGTAAAGTAAAAGCAATGCACAATGAGCATGGCAAAGAACTCGAATCCGCTGGACCATCTACACCCGTTTCGATTTTAGGTCTTGACGGCGCACCACAAGCCGGAGATCGCTTTAATATTTATGGCGACGAAAGAGAAGCCAAGCAAATTGCAGCAAAACGCACGCAATTGGTACGTGAGCAGTCGGTAAGAACGCAACGTCACATTACACTAGATGAAATCGGAAGACGTATTGCGCTGGGTGACTTTAAAGAATTGAACATCATCTTAAAAGGAGATGTTGATGGTTCTGTTGAAGCCTTAACGGATTCGTTCCAAAAACTTTCTAACGAAGAAATTCAAGTTAACATCATCCACAAGGGGGTTGGTGCCATAACCGAATCAGATGTGTTGCTGGCCTCGGCTTCCGATGCGATTGTTATTGGGTTTAATGTACGACCTATGGGAACAGCTCGTCAATTGGCTGAAAAAGAGGAAATCGATATTCGAAGCTACTCCATCATTTACGACGCCATCAATGATCTTAAGGACGCTATGGAAGGCATGCTATCACCTGAATTTAAGGAAGAAATTAGGGGGAATGCTGAAATTAGAGAAACCTTTAAAATTTCAAAGGTGGGTACCATTGCTGGCTGTATGGTCATAGATGGTAAAATAATCCGTAACTCAGGTGTTCGTATTATCCGTGAGGGGGTTGTTATTTATACAGGTGAATTGGAATCTCTAAAGCGCTTTAAAGACGACGTAAAAGAAGTTACTAAAGGCTACGATTGTGGACTTCAAATCAAAGGATATAACGATATTAAAGAAGGTGATGTTGTGGAATGCTACGAGCAAGTAGCTATCAAAAAGACGCTTAAATAACCTAAGGCTTTAATACAAAAGCCGAGCGAAATCTCCGTTTCACTTTTTCCAATTCTGCTGAGGCTTCTCGTTCTGTGGAATAATTACCAGTTCTTATTTTGTAGTTAGGCGTTTCAAAAATCAACTGCGCAGTCATGTCTGGAAACAAGGCTTTAAACCGCTCCAATTCTGCTGTTGTAGCTTCAAAACTTCCGTAGAAAACCTGTATGGTATATTGTCTTTTGGCTGCATTCAATCGGTCTAGGGCTATTTTTTTTTGGAGTAAGCTATCGAGTTTTTTGGGAGCACTTAGTTGGGTTTGTGCTTGCTGTCCCATCAAGTATGAGCAGTTTATCAAAACACAAAAAATAAAACAGATTGTTTGTGGGCGCATGTGGCTTTTCATTAAAGGCAAAAATACACCATTATTTAAATTATTTTTTGTTAAAAAGGTGCTAAACATTATTTATGTATGTATATGATTATCAAATATATAGCATATTATTTAGACAAAATATAAATTAAAACTTTGATCGCTAACTAGTTTTTAAAATGAGGGCTGTGTCGTAATTTTGCTGACGAATTCATAAATGTGTGAATTAACCAACAATTAACCTCGTATGTACAAGGACAGCTTTCTAGCTCACCTTCCATTACTGCTTCTAACGCTCTGCTTCAGCTTCGCTGTAAATGCCCA
>JAQWKF010000011.1 GCA_029247985.1 Flavobacteriaceae bacterium | reverse complement strand
GCTTCCTTATCTTTGTACTCTAAATAATTTGCTATGTATCCTGCTGAAATTGTTAAACCCATGCGCGACGAACTTACTGCCGTAGGTTTTGACCAATGTACTACTCCAGAAAGTGTTGCTTCGGCAATAAATAAAAAAGGGACTACACTTGTTGTGGTGAACTCTGTCTGTGGCTGTGCTGCTGCCAATGCTCGCCCAGGTGTACGTATGTCGCTAGCCAATGACAAAACGCCTGTACAACTCATTACTGTATTTGCAGGAGTAGACAAAGAGGCTACCGCAGAAGCAAGAGGTCTTATGGTTCCTTTCCCCCCTTCGTCGCCTAGTATTGCGTTGTTCAATGACGGAGAATTGGTGCATATGCTCGAGAGACATCACATTGAAGGAAGACCTGCTGACATTATCGCAGAAAATCTTAAAGAAGCCTACAACGCTCACTGTTAAAACACACTTATGGCTAAGCTAATATCCTACCCGCTTAGCGTACTGTATTATCTGTTTTTTGGGTTTACCCTCATCTTATTTGATGGGGTTCAACGTATCTGCTATTTTATTCTTGGAAAAAAAGCGCACCGAGCAAGCATCATTGTGCTTAACTTTTTGTTGTTGCGCTGCCTCAATATTTTAGGAACTCGATTTGTTTTGGACTGCCCTTTTACCATTGAAAAAAACCAGTCATATATTTTTGTTGCCAACCACCAAAGCACCTATGACATCCCTCCGCTCATTTGGTATTTACGCAATGCTTACCCAACATTTGTTGGAAAAAAAGAGTTGGGCAAAGGAATTCCGAGTATTTCGTTTAATCTAAGGAATGGCAGTGCTGTACTCATTGATCGGAAAAACCCCAAACAGGCGCTAAAAGACATCAAAGCGTTTGGAGAAAAGCTGGCAATAACCAACAGCAGTATTGTTATTTTCCCAGAAGGAACACGAAGCAATAGCGCCAAACCCAGAGCCTTTCGAATGGGTGGATTAAAACAACTTATCGATGCCATGCCTGACGCAAAGCTGGTAGGTATTACCATCAACAATTCCTGGAAACTCTCGCGCTACGGCTATTTCCCTATGGGTGTTGGTGCTAAAATTAAGCTTAAAATGCACCCTCCTGTGGACTGCCCAAGCGACCAAGTAGCAGAAACCCTTAAGCAATTGGAAAAAACCATTACAGCTGATATCAATCCCTAATCAACACTTGGGAAGCGAAGTTCAAAGCGAGTAAGTGCATCGGGGGTAGAGTCAAAAACTACAGAACCATCATAGGTTTCAACAATAGATTTCACCATGCTCAAACCCAAACCCATACCGCTTGTTTTCGTGGTGAACGTTGGTTCAAAAATCCGATCTTGTAAGTCTTTTGGTATTCCCTTGCCATTGTCTTCAACAGCCAATACGATTGATTTTTTATCTTTAGTCAGCAACACACGTATCTGGGGTTGTTCAACTTCTTCACATGCCTGTATGGCATTGTTAATCAGGTTGTTGATGATACGCACCAACTGTGTTGCATCAAAATGAGCATATGCGTCGGCAACTGACTCAAAAGAAATGGGCGCATCTGCATACAGCTCTAAAGCACGCCCTACAACCTCTTTCACATTGATACGTTCTGACTTGCCGGTTGGCATGGTAGCAAACTGTGAAAACGTTGACGCAATGGCGCTCATGGTGTCAATTTGTTGAATTAGTGATTGACTAAACTCATGTACCTTTTCATACCACTGGGCATTGTCTTTTGCTGCCTGTTGTTCAAAATGCTGAATGCTTAATCGCATGGGCGTCAAAGGGTTTTTGATTTCATGTGCTACTTGTTTTGCCATTTCACGCCAGGCTACTTCCCGTTGTGATTTGGCGAGCTTAACCGCACTGGCTTCTAGCTCATCCACCATGTGGTTGTACGCCGACACAAGTGCTGAAATCTCACGACTGGCCTTGTTCAGTTCTATTTTAGTGTTTGTTTTGGATAGTTTGGTTTGATTGAGCTTACTGCTGATGGCTTCCAAATGACGTGTTATATAAGAAGAAACAAAAAATGCCAAAATGATGGCAATAATCAACATTACCACATACACTTGAACCAAACGAATCAAAAAAGCTTTAAGCTCCATTGAGCTAAGCGAATCATCGTCAAAATAAGGCACATTAACAATGGCCAATGGTTGGTTGTCTAAATCATATATATATGAAAATGAGGAACGTGTTGTTACACCATCAGTGGTACTCACATCAATTAGTCTTTCACCCGTATTGGGTTGAAGTTGTTCAAGAATCGTTGCAGAAAGTGTTTGTGAGGGTGTTGATTCCATCAGTTGAGAAGAACAGAGTAAATCACCAGACAAGCTATACAGCCTAAAGTTTATATTTAAAACGTCTGCTGTTTCCTTTAAGTGGGGTTGAAAAACTGCTTTGATATTTATTTCTCCCGTGTTCAGGGGCGTACTTTCCAAAAGGTACCTGAGTCGCTTCTTAAGTTGATTTTCTTTGCGCGACAAACGCTGTTCGTGATAGGTGTTGGACTGCTCGCTATATTGTACTATGGTAACACCCGCTATTAATATTGAAGCCACCATCACCAAAAAAATTAGAGCTATAAAAATCCGAGCACGAAGAGATGGCAACCGCATATGCTACTCGTTTTTATTACGATAACGTTTGTATACCCGAATGCCGAGCATTAGTAAAAAAGTCAAGCCAAATAACCCCAATAACCCAAAAATCCAATTAATACTATCTTTGAGTATCGCCAAAAATATCACGGCAAATAAAATGAGGGTTGCGCCTTCATTCCAAATGCGAAAAAAGCTAGCGCTTCGTTTGTAGTTTCCTAATAACAATGACTTGTAAAAACGATACGTTTTTATGTGGTATAAAATCAACAGCCCCACAAATACCAGCTTGACCAACATCCACGATTTCCCCAACAAAAAGGGGTTTATCAACAACATCCAAAGCCCAAAAATTAGTCCTAAAATCGCAGAAGGAACCGTAATGATTTGCCACAATCGGCGCATCATCAATTGTAACTGTGGTATGATAATATCGGCCTCTGCTTGTGGGCGTTCGGCTGCTTCAACCATGTATACCATAAGCCGTGGCATATAGAATAGCCCCGCAAAGTAGGTGATTACAAAAATCAGATGAAGTGCTTTTATGTATAGATAATAATCCACGCCTTGGTATTGTTCTAAAGGTACGCCTTTTTCAAAATTAAGAAGCTGTTGCCCATTCATCTATCCAGCGACTGAGCACATTTACCCAATCGTCACGGTCATTGATACATGGAACTACATGCATTTCTTCTCCACCTTTTTCTTCAAAATCTTCTTTGGCCTCCATCCCTATCTCTTCAAGCGTTTCTAAGCAGTCCGAAATAAAGGCTGGGGTCACAACCGCCAACTTTTTAGTTCCGGTTTTGGCAAATTGCTCAACCGTTTTATCTGTGTAAGGGCGCAGCCACTTATCGCCAGCTAATCGAGACTGAAACGAAGTTGAAAAGCTTCCTGGGCGCAACTCGAGATATTCAGCAACCTGCTTGGTGGTTTCATAGCATTGATGACGGTAGCAATAGGTATGTGCGTCAGATGGCGTTTGACAACAGCTGCCATCAATCTTACAATGCGATTTAGTAATATCCGATTTACGAATGTGTCGCTCTGGAATGCCGTGATAGGAAAACAACAAATGTTCCCACGGTTTGTCTTGTAAATATTCTTGAATGGAATGAGACAATACCCGAATATAATCTGCATGATGATAAAATGCCGGCAAATGTGTAAAGGACATTTTTGGATATTGCGCAGCTCTAATTTCTTCTGCCAAAACCAATATGGTTTCTGTAGTGGCCATGGCGTGTTGGGGATATAGCGGCACAATCAACACCTCATCCACCCCTTTTTGATGTAATTGCTCCAGCCCTGAAGCTATTGACGGTTGGCCATATCGCATGGCAAGCGAAATGGGCACAGAAGTTTTTTGGGCTACCTTTTCGTGTAAGCGTTCCGATAAGACAATTAGTGGAGATCCTTCGTCCCACCAAATTTTTTGATAGGCCTTTGCCGATTTTTTAGGACGAGTTTTAAGAATAATCCCTTTAACCAAAAAAGAACGAAACCACTTGGGCACGTCAATCACACGCTCATCCATTAAAAACTCTTCCAAGTAAGGCTTAACGTCCTTTGGTGTAGGACTTTTGGGTGAACCTAAATTCACCAATAGAACTCCTTTCATAGCAACATTTTTTCGTTACGAAGATACAGACAAAAGGTATTTTTTTGGTGTTGTGCCAAACTTCTTTTTAAAGGCTTCAATAAAATGACTCGAATTACTGTAGCCTAATTGACTGGCCACTTCATTCACATTGTAAGAGCCTGTACCCAATAGTTGCCGGGCGTGATTCATTTTGTGATCCAAAACAAATTGATAGACCGTGCTGCCGTAAAGTTGCTTAAATCCTTCTTTCAATTTCTTTAAACTTAGGCCTATTTCATCGGCCAATTCGGGCAAACTTGGCGGATCTACCATGCGTTCAAGCATGATTTTTTTTGCATTGCGAATTTTGCGTACATTTTCCTCATCAACCAAAAAGGGACACTCGGCAATATCTGTAGCCTCAGAAGGGTTAAAGTATAGGCTCAAAAGCTCGTAAACCTTCCCTTTTAAATAAAGCCTGCTCATCAAACTGTTGGGTTGGTGTTGTAAAACCTGACTCAGTACTACAGCCATGGAAGGAGTAAAAACATGGTCTTTGTAATATTTTTTGTCAACGTTTTCGTCCGAAAGGAAACTGATTTGTTCGGCCTCTTGCGAAAACAGACTGTGGAATTTTTTAATTGAAATAAGCACCGTGACCAGCTGAGTGTTTACGGCAAGATCTAACTCCATGGGCAATTCACGCTGAGGGTTATACAACAGCAAAACGTGTTCGTCTAATATGGGAAGACTGTAGGTTCGTGCATTAAAATGAAAGGTTGCGCTTCCGCGAAAACAAAAATGAAATTGAATCAAACTGGCATCAAC
>JAQWKF010000008.1 GCA_029247985.1 Flavobacteriaceae bacterium | reverse complement strand
CTCCGTCTTCTAGCTTTTCTTGCAACAATTGCTCTACTTCTTCTTTGTTCATGTTCATATATTTATTTCTTCACGCCATGCGATACGGTCTTGTTGATTAAATGGCCACGGAGCACCGTTGTTTTCTACGTTGGACATCATATTATTGAGTTCTGTTGGTGCTGCAGATTGTTCCATAACAAGATAGCGTCGCATATCTGTAATTATAGAAAGTGGATCAATGGCTATCGGACAAGCTTCTACACAAGCGTTACAAGAAGTACAGGCCCACAATTCTTCTCTAGAGATATAGTTATCCAAAAGGGTATTTGTATTGACTTGTTCGCCTTTGTTTAAAGCAGCACCTACTTCCGTAAGACGATCACGTGTGTCCATCATTATTTTTCTAGGGGATAGTTTTTTGCCTGTTTGGCTTGCTGGGCATTCAGCCGTGCACCTCCCACACTCAGTGCAAGAATAGGCATTCATCAATTGCACCCAATTTAAATCCGTTACATCGGCAGCTCCAAAGGTGCTAGGCACAGCATCAGTAGCAGGAGCAGCGTAAGGATCGGCATTAGGATCTAGCATCAACTTAACCTCATCGGTAACTGCTTGCATATTTGTAAACTGACCCTGTGGCGTGAGCTTAGCAAACCAAGTATTGGGGAATGCCAAAATAATATGTAAGTGCTTTGAATAGTACAGATAGTTTAAGAAAAGTAAAATCCCCGTGATATGTAGCCACCAAGTTGTGCGCTCAATGCCAACAACCTGAGCAACACTCATGTCGTCAAAGAGGGGTAATATCCATTGACTGACTGGGAAGCTACCGGCAGTAAGATAATGTGGGTCTTGTGCATTAAGCTGCAACCAATAATCAGAGGCGTTCATGGTTAAGAACAAGCCCATGAGCACCACTTCAGCATAGAGAATAATATCCGCATCCCACTTGGGCCATCCTTTCATTTCAGCGCTCCAAAAACGTTTAATACGCATCACATTACGCCGGGTCCAAAACAAAACAACACTTACCAATACCAATGCAGCAAAGACCTCAAAAGTTGCGATTAAAACATCGTAAAAACTTCCTAAAAAGGGCGCAAAAACACGATGTGTGCCCAAAAAGCCATCAATGATAATTTCTAACAACTCAATGTTTATTACCACAAAACCTACGTAAACAATAACGTGAAGCAATCCAGAAAGCGGTTTGCGAACCATTTTGGATTGACCAAGCGCAATGCGTGCCATATGCAACCACCTTTTTTTGGGCTGGTCAGATCTGTTGGCAGCAGCACCTAATTTTATATTACGTATGATGCGACGAATGTTGCGCGTAAACAATCCCACTAGGGAAAAGAAAAGTACTCCAAAGAATATATTTGACACGTAAGCGCCCATGTTCTACTCTGATTTTTCAGGTTTTTCATACGCCTTATTCTTTTTGCCAAAGAGTGAAAAATGGACGTATCTTTTTGGGTTAAGGCGCATATCTTGCAACAGCAATTGCACTTGCACGTTCGTTTCATTTAATGCATTTACTAGCGAATCGCTTTGAACAAGTTTGCCCAAAGTTCCTTGTCCTGCACTTACCTTATTGGTAATATCGGATAGGTTAATCGCAGAATTCTCGAGCATGCGAATGGTAGCAGCTAGTGGCGCTTGCTGTAGCGAATCGGTTATGGCAGCAGCGTTCTCCGAAGCACGAGCCAACGCATCAAAGGTGTTATGCAGTGCTCCGTCCGAATCGTTAATAGAAATGCTTAGTGTATTGGTCAAGGTGGAGAGTGCAGCAGTGGTTTCACTAAACTGATCTATGGATTGGCGTAATGCTTCTTGACGTTGAGTATCCATTACGTTTTTGAATGAAATCAAAACAGAATCGGCATGAACAATCATGCTCTCAATTTTTTCTTGTAATGGTGATAACTTCTCGTTCACCAAATCTGTAAGCCCTGGAGCTACAGAAGTCTGAAGGGTATCGCCGTGTTCAGCATCAGCAGCATTGTCAAAAGCAGGAATTATGGCCAGCGCCTTACCGCCTATTAACCCAGATTCATATATTTGTGCAATGCTATTTTTGGAAAAAGGGAAGTCGTTTTCTACTCTAAAAGTGACTAAAATTTTAGCATCTGGATGCATCAACTTACTATTCTCGACAGAACCTACTTCATATCCATTTATTGTAACAGGAGTACCGTTTAGCAATCCCTCCGTATTGTCATAAACACCAAAGAATTGTCGATCAGAAACAAAAACATCGTTAGATTTTAGGTAGCTAAAGCCAATAAAAAACAAGCTTATCCCAAAGATAAAAAGTAAGGCTGTTTTTATTTCGTTAGAAAATTTCAAAATCAAAGTATTTTTTCAAAAATACACAATATTTGTGCAGCTTAACAGGCTTATTTAGATTTCATTTCATGAGTTATTGACACTTCTTTGTTGCCCTCAAATGCTTTTACATATGCCCCTCTGTATCCCTTTCTTACAATTTTTGACACCGCCTGCCTGGCCAATTTATAAGATGAAAATGAGCCGTAATAATATCTGTACAGACCACCCGTCTTGATGCGTGACACATCAGATAATCCCTTAAAATTATAAGGCTTTAACGCCATTTTTTTGGTGCTTGCAGCAATCTGAATTCGAAAGATAGTACCAGCTGTGCTGCTGTTTGCTGTTGTGGTGTTTGTGACTTCATCAGGGGCTGTATCCATAACAAGACCTGTGAATAAGGTACCGTCTAAGGAAGATTTATATTTCATGATGGCTTTGGCTATGGCCCTACTTATTTCGGTTTGTCCACGTTTTGAGTTTAGATAAGCACCTTCTTTTGAATTAGTCAAAAAACCCGTTTCAACCAACACACTTGGCATATAGGTGTTGCGAAGCACCAAAAAACCAGCCTGCTTTACTGTCCTGTTTTTTCGTTTTAGGTTTTTTACAAAACTCTGCTGAATATAATTTGCAGCTTCGATGCTCTGGTTGAGGTAATCTTCTTGCATCAATACTAAACTAATCACAGACTCGGGATTATTGGGGTCAAAACCGTCGTATTCTTGTTCGTAATTATCTTCCAGAAATATTACTGCATTTTCTTTTTGAGATATGCGAAAGTTATCTTGATTGCGATGTAATCCTAAAACAAAAGTACCTGCGCCATAGGCATTAGAATTATGAGCATCACAGTGAATGGAAACAAACAAATCGGCCTTGGCCTTGTTGGCAATATGCGCCCTACCGTTTAGTGTAACGTATTTATCTGATTTCCTTGTGTAAACAACTTTGACACCTTTTTCTTTTTCAAGTATAGCACCCGTCTTCAGTGCAATGTTAAGCACTATTTTCTTTTCGTAATATTTGTTACCTCTATTTCCTGGGTCTTTACCACCATGGCCCGCATCAATGACTACTGTAAAAGGCTTGTCATTTTGGGCATACAATTTGATCTGAAAGCTTAAAACAGTCGCAATGAAAAATAAAGCAATTTTAATGAAGCGCATTCTGGATAAAATATGTGTATTTTTGAAGCATTCAAGTTGATCTCTTTGTCAAAAGTAATACATTATTCTGGCACCTCGTATAAAAGGCATATTAGTTGTCTAATGTTTTTATTTGGTGTTTTTGCTTTTGCGCAAGAGCCAGTCATCGCCGAAGTGGCGGTTGACAGCACGCTTCAAGATAGTGTTGTTGAAAAAAAGCCTGTATTACTCGATAAAATTAAAAGGCATGCCGATGGTTATATGATTGTTAACCGCAAGGAAAACAAGCTATATATGTATGACGGTGCAGAGTTGTACTATCAAGATGTTGAGTTAAAATCTGGTGTTATCGTATTGGATTACACTACCAATGAAGTTTCTGCGGGTCGCATAAAAGATTCGCTAGGTAATTTGGTGCAGCCGCCAGCCTTTAAGCAAGGAGGCGATGAAGTATTTCCAGATTCTATTCGCTTTAATTTTGATTCCAAGAAGGCTATTATTTGGAATTCCAGAAGTGAGCAGCAAGGTATGAACGTCAAGGCCACTACTACAAAAAAACAAAATGACTCGGTTTATTATTTGCGTAATGCCAAGATAACAACCTCAAAAGATGTAGACGATCCAGAATATTATATCCGTGTTAGAACCGCAAAGTTTGTTCCCAAACGTAAGATGATATCTGGTTTGAGCAACCTTTATATTGCCGATGTGCCCACCCCTTTGTTCTTGCCTTTTGCATACTTTCCTATGACAGAAAATCGTGCAACAGGGTTTTTATTCCCCACCATAGGTGAAAATTTTAACAGGGGTTATTTCCTTCAAAATGGCGGGTACTATTTTGTGATAAACGACAATCTAGATGTGGCAACACTTGGCGACTACTACACCAACGGTAGTTATGGATTTCGCATTGAAAGCAACTACAACAAACGTTATCGCTACAGAGGAAATTTTAGCTTTCGATATGAAAACTTAATCAATAGCGAGCGCGGACTTCCAGATTATAGCAAATCAACCATATTCAACTTGAGGTGGTCTCATAGTAAAGACAGTAAATCAAACCCAAATAGTAGGTTTTCTGCTTCTGTAAATTTGGGAGCCAGCAACTACTTTAGAGAGTCACTGAATCAGATTAACACGACAAATTTTTTGAACAATACGCTTAACTCTTCTGTTTCGTATTCTAGGACCTTTCCAAAATATCCTTCTGTAAATCTGTCGCTGTCGGCCACACATAGCCAAAACACCCGCTCAAAGACTGTTAACATGACTTTGCCTTCACTGACAGCCAATATGGAACGTATTTACCCATTTGTCAAGCGCAACAGCATAAAGAAAGGTATTTTCCAAAATATCAATTTTCAATACAGTATGAGAGGTGATAATCGCATCAATACAACGGATGAAATCATATCTGCAAAAGGCTTGTTTTACGGCGCTAAATCTGGGATGCAACACAACATACCCATCAATACCAACTTCAAAATAGCCAAGCATTTTAATTTTACATTGGGAGGAAATTATAAAGAGGTTTGGACAAATCAAACCATTAAAAAGAACGATTACGACGTTGTACTCGATGCACTACCCGAGCAGGACACCATAAGGGGTTTTGACCGATTTGAACAATATAATTTTAGTGTGGGTGCAAACACCACGTTATATGGGGTGTTTAATTTTAAAGAGGATAAAAAAATTCAAAGTATACGTCACGTAATTAACGCAAATGTTAACTACAGTAATTCCCCGAGTTTCGAAAAATATTACGACGAATACATCATTGACGCAGATGGAAACACAAGCGACTATACCCGTTTTGAGGGAGGGCTTTACGGCAGACCAGGAAATACTAAATCTAGCGCAATAGGTATTACTATCCGAAATAATTTGGAAGCCAAAGTAAAGGATAAAGACTCAACAAAAACAGAGTTGAAAAAAATTAAAATACTAAACAATCTTAACTTTAGTACAAGCTATAATATTACCGCGGATTCTCTCCGATGGAGCCCTGTACGTATGAGTACAGTTATCCCCCTAATGGACAACAAACTCAATATAAATGTAGGTGCTACATTTGATCCATATGCATTGGACGAAAACAAAGAACGCATCAATACCTTTAGCGCTAGCAATGGAGGGCCGCTACTAAGAATGACAAGTGCCAATATCAACTGGGGGTATAACTTCAAAAGCAAGGGTAGCAAAAAAGATGACAACGATGACAGCAATGGAAATATTCCAGGGCTAAACAACAATAGAGCCTTGGATGAACAACGAAATTTTGACGATCCAGGTGACGAAGACGATACAGCATCTGAGGAAGAAAAAAATGCTACTTTATATAAAACTAATATTCCTTGGAGTGTAAACTTGAGGCATAGTTTTACATATTCAAACAGTATTGAACAGCGTCAAATCAGCAACAATTCCCTAATGGCATCGGCAAATGTATCGCTAACACCAAAATGGAAAGTCAATGTTTCCTCTGGTTATGATTTCAAAAATAAGGGGGTGACATTTACAAATCTTGGTATTGACCGAGATCTTGACAGTTGGACAATGAATATTTCTTGGACACCGTTTGGAAATCGCGAATCGTGGTTTTTCTTTATCGGTGTTAAATCTGGAATACTACGTGATTTAAAATACGAAAAACGGCGCGAACCAGATAAAAGACTTTAATTTACGAATATGAAAACCATCATCAAAACAGACAAGGCACCCATGCCTATTGGGCCCTATAATCAAGCAATATTGGCAAATAACACACTATATGCCAGTGGTCAAATTGCAATAAACCCAGCCACAAACGAGTTGATATCTGGAAATATTGAAGATGAAACCAAACAAGTAATGGAAAATTTAGCAGCGGTGCTAGATGCAGCAGGTATGCATTTTTCAAATGTTGTTAAGTGCAGCATTTTTATATCAGATATGAATGACTTTGGCGCTATTAATAGCGTATATGGGACTTATTTTGACGAAGAAAATGCACCTGCAAGGGAAACCGTTCAAGTAGCAGTATTACCAAAGCGGGTTAATGTGGAAATTTCCCTTGTAGCCGTAGGCTAGGACATTTTTAAGTGATATTCCACCAAACCATCAATTGGTTTTTTGTGGACATTACCAATCGTTAGCCCCAGATCATTTAAGACTTCTGTCAGCTCATCTTTAAGATAAAAGGCAATAGAGCCAATAAAATGAATTGGTAAACTTTTTGCATTATCAAATTGTAATATCTGGTGCCTTGCAAATAAATCAAATCCTTTTTTGATTAGGGCTTGGCTGTATTCATTTTCTTTATTTTCAATCAAGAAACGTGCAAAGGTTGCCAAGTAAGTATTAGGGTTAGATTTTTTATAAAGGTTGGTTTTGATAGATTCTGATGACAAATCAAAGGACTCTTCAAAAACGGCAGCCATTTTTTCAGGTATCTTATTGAAATAGTAATCACGCAACAACTGACGACCAAAGTAATTTCCACTGCCATCGTCCATCAGAATATATCCCAATGAATCAACCCGTTGTTCAACCTCTTGTCCATCAAAATAACTACAATTGGACCCTGTTCCAAGAATGCATACAATGCTCTTTTCCCCAGGTTCGGTTGCAGCATAAACCGCCGCATATGTGTCTTCTTTGACTTCTATTCTTGCACTCGGAAAAATACTTTTCAGTACTTTTTTTAACAAGACTCTGGGTGGCTTAGTACCGCAACCTGCTCCGTAAAAGTGAATGTAGTTTACGGATTTGCGCTTGCGGTATAAGTCGTAATTATTAATGATGCGTTCTTCCAAAATTGCATCGGACAATACCTGAGGATTAAGCCCTTGTGTTTGCGTTTCGAAAAGCACATCATTTTGTGCATCAAGAGCTATCCAATCCGTTTTGGTTGAACCGCTATCAATTATAAGTTTCATGTGATTACAATTGGCTAACGTGTGCTGCTAAATCAAGTAGTTTATTCGAATATCCTGCTTCGTTATCGTACCAAGTAACAACCTTAAAGAAAGAACCGTTAAGCTCAATCCCTGCATTTGCATCTACAATGGATGTTCGAGCATCACCAATAAAGTCTTGAGAAACAACCAATTCTTCTGTGTAACCTAATATACCTTTAAGCGCACCCTCAGATGCGTCCTTAACCGCTTTCATTACACCGTCATAGCTCGTTTCAGTTGCTAGTTTAACAGTAAGGTCTACCACAGAAACATCTGCAGTAGGGACGCGAAATGCCATACCCGTAATCTTTCCTTCAAGCGAGGGAATTACCTTAGTAACTGCTTTGGCTGCACCAGTCGATGCAGGAATAATATTCAATAAAGAAGAACGACCTCCTCTGTAGTCTTTTCTGGATGGACCATCAACGGTCATTTGAGTAGCCGTCACTGCGTGCACTGTTGTCATCAAGGCCTCTTCAATCCCAAAAGCATCGTTTAACACTTTGGCAAGAGGTGCCAAACAGTTGGTTGTACAAGAAGCGTTTGATACAATACTGTCTGATGCTTTTGCATCCTCGTGGTTAACACCCATAACAAACATAGGTGCATCTTTTGAAGGAGCAGAAATAACTACTTTTTTTGCGCCACCGTCAATGTGGGATTGAGCCATGTCCAATGTGGTAAAAATACCTGTACACTCGGCAACAACTTCAGCACCAATGGCATCCCATTGTAAGTTTTTAGGATCGCGTTCTGCTGTAATACGGACTGTTTTTCCGTCCACAACAAGATGGCCGTCTGCTATTTCAACACTAGCATCTACTGTGCCATGAACCGAATCGTATTTTAATAGATATGCGAGGTGTTCCACATCTAAAAGGTCGTTTATTGCAACGATATCAATATCGTCTCTTTTAAGTGATGCACGAAAGACCATTCTACCGATTCTTCCAAATCCATTAATTCCAATTTTAAGGTTTGCCATAGTAATTTAATTTTTAATTTAAAGTCTCATTATTTCTGATACACGAACAAGCTCGTTATCAATTTTTGATTTGCCCTTTATTGCTTTTTCTAAAGGCGTTAATATCATTTTTCCGTCACCGATTCCAACCATATAGCCAGAGGTTCCTTTACGCAATTCTTCAATGGCCCTAAGTCCCATTCTGCTGGCTAGTACACGATCAAAACAACTTGGAGCGCCTCCACGTTGCATGTGGCCAAGCACAGAGACCCGCACCTCATAGTCAGGAAGGTTTTCTTCTATATATTCGGCTAATTCAAAAACATTTTTTCCAATTTTATCACCCTCTGCTACCATAACAATACTAGATAGCTTTCCAGATTTTTTTGAGCGTTTTAGCGATTCTAACAATCGATCTAATCCCATATTTTCTTCTGGAATAAGGATTTCTTCAGCGCCAGCGCCAATACCTGTATTCAAGGCAATATGACCTGCGTCACGACCCATTACTTCTACAAAGAACAAGCGGTTGTGTGAAATGGCGGTGTCTCTAATTTTATCTACTGCTTCAACAACAGTATTCATGGCTGTGTCATAACCCAACGTATGGGAAGTACCATAAATATCATTGTCAATAGTCCCAGGAATTCCAATAACAGGAATACCAAATTCTTGTTGAAAAACTAACCCCCCTGTAAAACTTCCATCACCACCAATAACCACGAGCGCGTCAATATTTTTTTTCTGTAAGTTGGCAAATGCTTTTTTACGGCCTTCTTTAGTTCTAAATTCATTAGAACGCGCAGACTTGAGTATAGTGCCTCCCTTGTTGATGATGTTGTTCACGCTTCTTGGTCCCAAAGGCTTTATACTACCATCTATCATCCCCTCATAACCTCTATAAATACCGAAGCAGTTAAGCTTATAAAAAGCTGCGGAACGCACTACCGACCTAATAGCGGCATTCATGCCAGGTGCATCGCCTCCTGAAGTGAGTACGGCAATGTTTGAAATTTTGATGTCAGCTGAATCTGTGGAGTTCATCGTTTAAATTGCAGTGCAAATTAACGAATAATCTCTCATTTTAACCTAATGATTTAAGGTTTAATGTTGTCTTTTTTATTAAAAATTTTATTGACAAGCTCTCTGAAAGAATCGAAACGAACTTGATAACCAACTCCAATACCTTGAGTGTAACCCAAATCATCACCAAAATATTGGAATTCATTTTCCTTATTAAACACGCGAGCACGGAGGTCTCCCTTCTTATTGAGTAAGAATTCAAGCTTGACATTTCCTATAATCATGGTCTCCTCTTCATTCCCAACAGGCATACCTACTTTCCCGTCAATCAGAATACGTTCGTTAATGTTAGTTGATAAACTCACCCCTAGCCTATCTCGGTTTTTTATGGAAACGGCAGCATTTCGATCGCCCTGAAGGTAATCAATGCCCAAATTCAATTTGTCGTTCTCATTAGAGAAAATATTATCAAAAATTCCAGAAGCCTTTTCAAAAAGATTGGTTGTTAGAGCTTGACTTGAAATTGCATCCAAAGAAACCTCGTTAATAAAACTACCCTGTGAGAGTAGTGAAATGGCCTGAAGCTGCCTTCTTTCTTCATCGTTTAACCTGTAGTTTAATTCGTTTCTAACGACACCTGAAGCATTGGGGAAATTAATCTCAAAAGTTGGAGTTTCAGGATTAAGCAGGTTTCCAAACAAGGTAATAGAAACGTCTGTTGGTATCTTTTGACTGATATTCTCACCTTCTAATAGCACTGCTGGGTTAGCGCCACCAGGAACCTCATAAACAGCCTGCATATTAATTTGAGCGCCAAAAGGATCGCCTTCCCAAAAAATCACACCCCCTGGCTCCAACCGAAACGTTTTGTCAATAAGTCCAAGGTTCTTGAAGTTGTATATCCCTTCAAAAGCAATAAAGTCACCCCACATGGCAAACGAACCCGCGGTGTCTATTTCCATAAGTAGATTCCCTGCGCCACGACCGCGTAAAAAACTTTTTGTTTCGGGATCAACAACAATTTCAACCTCTGCTTCTGGGGTAACATCCAATTCAAAATTTAATTGCAGTCCTTTTATCGTATTGAGCTGGACTGCTTCAAGACCTTCTTCAACTTGTTTGTCTACAAAGTTTATGAAGGATACATCACCAATTTTAGTATCGTATTGAATCGGGATAAAGATATTGGTTCCCGTTGCAGTTTCACCCACCACATCTATCTGCATATTTGAGAAAGCTCCGTAAAGATGGGCATCGCCCTTAAAATAGGCATTGCCGTAATACAATGATTGCTCAGAAAATGTTGTGTTAAGCACCTCAAGTTGTGTGGCATTTATGTTCATATCCAAACCCCAATTGGAAAAAGACTGATGCGTTAATACACCAGAGAGCTGAGCTGTCTGAGTAGTCCTTGAACCGAAGGAAGACGTGTCGATACGTATTAGATCCTCACTGAATTGAAATGGAACAGCAGTTGTAAAGTTGTATTTCGTATTTAAATAAGGCACACCCAACGTCAGATCATCAACAACAAACTCTCCTGTGGGAATGATTTTACCCGCTGCGGAAGATACATGTAGATTTCCGTTGGCTTTTCCACGAAAAGGAGAAAAGACATCATTTGTTAAACCTGCAATTAACGACAGATTATAATCTGATAGAGCCACATCAATATCCCAAGTAGGAATGGCATTTTCTATACCTAGAGTTCCAGTAGCAAGTAACGTCTCTTTTCCATCATCCGATAAGTGTAATACCAATTGATAATCTTGATTTTCTTTATTTGATTGTAGCTCAAGGTCTGCTTGTCCAAGCGTTATGCTATTTAAAGACAAATCTGTCAAATGCAATTTTGAATTCCCACCAAAACCAGAAGGTGATTGGCGGATATTGAGAAATCCATTAACGACCCCCTCCCATTTGTCTTTTTGAAAAGACATCAGATCACTCAAATTCACATTTGAAAATTTTACATCAACAGCAAAAGAGTCGTTTCCCTTTTGACTTGCATCGGCAGCAATGGTAGCGTTCTCTGTCATTAAATTTAGATTACTAAAGGCAAAGTCCTTAGTGCTAGCTGCAATAAACGTAGGAATGCCACCTTGTTTATCAATAGTCCACAGATTATTATTGAAGAAAAGCGCCACATCTTGAATTTCTATAACTGCCTCTGCAGCATCATTGATAGTAAATGCGGTATTGATTATATTAACATCTTTAGCTTCTTTTGTAGAGCCATACTCAAGACGGCCATACAACTTATCCGAAACCTGAGCATTAATCCATTTCACATCAAATAATTTGGCTTTGGGCGTAGTTATTTCATCTACACTAATATTTGAGTGATAAATAGGTTGTTTGGTGTCTATTTTTAATGACAAGCCACGTAACTGGGTATTACTCACAACTATACTTGGAGCGCGAATTTCAAGTTTAAAAAGAGAATCACTCGGTTTAATGCTTCCGTTAATAAATGTATTATCATCCAAAGAAACAACTCCTCCAAAAAGAGCAGATGCAATCTTTCCATGTAAGTTGAAATTAAAATCGACATGCTGGTTTGTAGAAATAGGAATGGGTTTGTAACTCTTAAATTTACTGCCCAAGGCATTTTTAGCAAGAACTCCCATTTCTGAAAGCTTGAAATTTCCAATCAATATTCCTGTGGCCACGTCTTCAGAATTTATATTTAAAACCCGAAGTCCATTTGTAAGCCTAGATTGTGCTGACAGCGATGAAAAGGAGTAGGTTTCGTTAGGCGTTCTTAATGTACCCTTATCAATATATAAATCCCCTATCATTTCGTCAATATTATTGCCTTGCAACGCCAAATCAACAGAGCCAGAAAAAGCACCATCTATACCATCGGATATCCAACCTAAGGCCTTAAAGTCAAGGTGTTGAATTTCAGCATTAAATGAAAAATTCCTTGTGTCTGATGCAAAATCTACTTGACCATTTAAATCAATTGCAATAGATTCATCTTGAATATTCATATTCCCAGTAAAGAATTTAGGGTTTATCGTTCCTTCAATTGCTAAGGTATCATAGCTGTATTCACGATAATTAAAATTTGTTAGCTTACCTTCAATTGCCGCATTCAAATTAGACATATCAAAACCATTTCCAGAAACGACCACGCCAAGTCCAGTGCGACCAATTGTTGGAACGGCCGTAAGTTGGCCAATGTCAAAATCATCCGAAGTAAGGTTAATGGAGTAGTCTCGTATTTTTGAATCAAAAGCAAACGAAGCGTTGCTTTGCATTTGGCCTAGGGGTGTTACCAAGTCAGCATTGACATTCCACAATTTATCATTAAGGATCACTTTGGCATCTGTAGAAAAGTCATCCAATCGCATTAAAAATTCAGATACTTCAGCGGGTAATCCAAAAGGAATAGAGACCGTGTTTTCCGCAGCATCTATTGTCAAATCAACCTCTAGAGATCTTGTTTCCTCATCCAAGATGTTTTTGATTTTTCCATCAAAACCGACTGTAGTGCTCTGATGACTTACTTGCACCCCTTGTGCAGCAAGATCTTTAACTAGGCCGTCTACATTTCCCTTTATTTCCACATAGTCACCCTTCCAATTAGGGATGATTTTTTTTAAATCAGACGAACCTATTGATGAGGGCTCAAGATCAACATCAAGACTTACCTTTGCAACAAAATCTTTTAATCCGCCCCTTGGGTAAGTTAATCGAAGGTCCACATCAAGCACACTTTCTTTAGTTTGAATTACCGCATTTTCCAACATCATATTGGTTGGGGAAAATTGATATGTTCCAGCTAGCGAGGTTAGCGTTGTGTCATGCCAATTTGTTTGAGTATTAAGTTGTCTTATGTCCGCACTAATTAAGTCTCCATCAATTTGAAAGTTTTGAATATCAGCGTTAAGCGCAGTAAATCGTTGTGCGCTATCCTTGCTTTTATTTTGATTTTGAATGGTTATTGAGGCATCTACCAGACTTATGGAGGAAGCAACAAATTCAGTCTTGCCTTTGGCACGCGCACCAGAGTCAAAGCGATCAAAAAACTGACTTACATTGGACTTGCTTTCGTTCTCATAGATAGTACTATTAAACATCACATCTTTTAAAAAAACAGTTCCTATATCCTTTTCACCCTTTAAGATGCCACTTAAGCGGAGGGTATTTAAACGAAGATAACCTGCATAAAGAAGTGTGTCTTGCTTATGGTCATAAGCCAATATATCGTGTAGTTTAACATATCCAAAAGGGGATACTTGTATGCTGTTGACGTCAATATTGGCGCCGAAACGTTCATGTATACTTTGCGTAAAGCGCTTTCCAAAATAAGTTTGTGTTGCTGGAAGCATTAAAACAAACACAATCAACAACATAAAAAATAAAATAGCAGCAATGATGCTTCTTATTTTCTTTTTTATGGGAGCCTTCTTTTCCAAAGTGTTAATTTTGTAATTATATATTTATTTTGGCAACTATCATTTTAGGCATTGAAACTTCTTGCGACGACACTGCAGCTGCGGTGCTTGTCGATGGCAAATTACGTGCCAACGTCGTTTCGCAACAGCTCGAACACGAAAATTACGGTGGTGTAATTCCAGAACTAGCATCGAGAGCTCACGTGGAACGCATCGTCGCTGTCGTGGAAACCTCACTGTCAAAAGCAAATATCGACAAAAAAGACCTAACCGCAGTAGCTTATACACAAGGCCCTGGACTTCTTGGATCATTGCTTGTGGGAAATGCTTTTGCAAAATCACTTTCGCTTGCCCTGAACATTCCCCTTATTGCTGTTCATCATATGCAGGCACATTTATTAGTGCATTTCATTGATGATGCCTTCCCTACACCTCACTTCCCATTTTTAGGACTAACCGTTTCTGGTGGCCATACACAGCTAGTGCGCGTTGATAGTGCTTCATCTTTTGATGTGTTGGGTGAAACTCTCGATGATGCTGCAGGAGAAGCATTTGATAAAACTGGCAAAATGCTAGGATTGCCCTACCCTGCTGGGCCCATTATGGACAAGTACGCCGCACTTGGTACAGCGAAATTTACTTTTGGAAAACCAACTGTAGCTGATTTAAATTTTAGTTTTAGTGGACTTAAAACAAGTGTGTTGTATTTCTTAAGATCGGAACAAGACAAAGATCCTGATTTTATCAAAAATAACCTTCACGACTTATGTGCCTCTGTTCAAGCTGCCATCGTATCTATACTAGTAGAAAAGGTAAAAACGGCCGTTAAGCAGACAGGCCTTAAACAAGTTGTTTTAGGAGGTGGTGTTTCCGCTAACAGTGGTTTGCGTAAAGCACTTGAAACTTGTAACATCACATTGTTTCTGCCCCCTCTGCCCTACACCACTGACAATGCTGCTATGATTGCCATGGCGGGCTATTTAAAATATAAAGCAGGAGCGTTTGACAGCCTATCTAATGAACCAAAAGCAAGAGTTTTAATCTGATGCAGCAATTTTTGACACCCAATATAGACCCAGCATCAGAAAGCTACATCTTCAGCGAAGTTGAAAGCAAACACGTAGCCAAAGTGCTGCGTAAAAATGTAGGCGACATATTAAACTTAACCAACGGAAAAGGGCAACTTATAACAGCAAAACTGAGTTTGGTTTCTCCCAAAAGTTGTGTTGTTAAGCTTTTGGAAATCAAAAATATTCCAGTGCCGAAGACTGCCATTCACATGGTTGTGGCTCCGACCAAAAACACAAGTAGATTTGAGTGGTTTTTGGAAAAAGCTACAGAGCTTGGTGTTTATAAAATTACTCCCGTATTATGTGATAGAAGTGAAAGGAAGCACATCAAGCACGAACGCTGTGAAAAGATTATTCACGCTGCAGTAAAACAATCCCTACGCGCCTATGTGCCTATACTAGCGCCCTTAACACCACTTAAAGAATTAGAAATTAAGACACCAGCCTTTATGGCGCATTGTGAGGACAGCCCTAAAAAAAGCTTAAAAGATGTAGTTAATGGACAAATCAAATGCACTATACTCATTGGCCCAGAAGGGGATTTTTCCAAAAGCGAAATAGCATGGGCAAATGATCAAAATATTACAGCCGTACATCTTGGCAACAATAGGCTGCGAACAGAAACAGCTGCACTAGCAGCATTGCACACTGCATTGCTGATGAATCCATAATATTTTTTTACCTTAGAAATGTGAATGCAAATAATCTTACGCGCGGAATTGTACAAGCCTTCCTTATTATAGTTGGGCTCATCGCACTATTTAATCTTGTCATGATGGCACAGTCTCTATTAGGCTATGTGTTTTTAGCAATTGTTGTCTCTCTCGTAGGCCAACCCATAAAGGGGTTTTTAACGAGGATACTTAAATTTAAAAACACCCTTGCTACCGTTGTTACGCTTTTAGTGCTACTGTTACTCATTCTTGGGCTTGGATCTTTGGTTGTGCCAGTAATTACCACGCAAGCACAAAACTTATCGCTACTTCAGATAGATCAATGGGAAGCCGATTTGCTCAGGTTGGTTTCAGACTTAGATATGTATTTTGAGAAATACGACATAAACCTCACGGAAAATATTAAAGACCTGCTATCTAAAGTTGACTTTAGCTTCCTTCCCAACCTTTTAAATGGATTTTTAGGATTTTTAGGCGGATTTACCATTGCGCTATTTTCTGTTTTATTTATCAGTTTCTTTTTGTTAAAAGACAGTTCGCTATTATTGAGAAGTATTTTGCTCGTATTTGCTGATGACAAAAAAGAACGCATAGAGCGCTCCTTTACTCGTGTTGTTAGCTTGCTATCTCGATATTTTTCTGGCATCCTTTTACAGATAACCATCTTATTCTTATTTTACTCTGGTGTTCTGCTGATTTTTGGTATCCCAAACGCACTGACTATTGCCCTTATCTGTGCTTTATTTAACATCATTCCTTACATAGGCCCTCTGGCTGGTGGCGTTTTAATGATTATTCTTACCATGGTGAGCAATCTTGATGCAGACATAGCTAGTGTAATTGTACCAAAAACCATTTATGTATTTATCGGTTTTGTGGTCGGTCAGCTCATAGACAACTTCTTTTCACAACCTTATATTTTTTCAAAGAGTGTTAAATCTCACCCGCTTGAAATATTTCTTATTATCATTTTAGCAGGACTCTTGGCTGGACCAATAGGTATGCTTTTGGCTGTACCTATGTACACCGTTTTAAAAGTGATTTTGAGTGAGTTTTTCAGTGAAAATAGAATAGTCAAAGCTTTAACTAAAAACATGTAATTATGCTATACGTAACTACCGAAACCATAGCTGGAAAAAAAATTGTTGAATCTTTAGGTATGGCGCGGGGCAGTACGGTTCGTTCTCGCAACATTGGAAGAGATATTTTTGCTTCAATTAAAAATATTGTAGGGGGTGAAATTGAAGAGTACACCAAACTACAAGCAGATGCACGCGAACAAGCCTTAAAACGCATGGTAGACGACGCAAACCGCATGGGTGCTGATGCAGTGGTAAATGTTCGATTTACAACCTCTGTTGTTTCCCAAGGGGCTTCTGAAATTCTTGCCTTTGGTACTGCTGTTAAAATAAACTAGATGAATCGTATTATTTGGATTGCTGTTATTGCAGCTGTAATATTTGCCGTTATCAACCGAATTCGTCAAAAAGATAAAGAAGATTTTGACCAACGCGATAATTAGTTGGCGGATTGCTTCTGATAACGTATTTTTGCCGGCGCTTTATTGCTTTAAAGGAGAGGTGCCAGAGTGGTAATGGAGCAGATTGCTAATCTGTCAACGCGTAAGTGTTGCCTGGGTTCGAATCCCAGTCTCTCCGCAACTTAACTCAAGCTTTTTGGAATTCTTTTAGAACTTTAAAAAAAGCTTTGAAGTTAACTAACAAAGATTAGGTCGCGTAGCTCAGCTGGATAGAGCATCTGCCTTCTAAGCAGACGGTCCTAGGTTCGAATCCTAGCGCGATCACGAATAAACCGCACAATAAGAAAAAACGCCAAGCTTGCTTGAGCGTTTTTTTGTTTGTGTGATTTTCAAAGCGAAGCTTTCTTAGGATCATAAAATAATCCTAGCGCGATCACGGATAAATCAACAAAAAAGTTGAAATTAAGCAAGCTCAAATAAAAAGCTTGCTTTTTTATTTGGGTGAAACTGCCATTTCTTTTGTTAATTTTCAAAGCGGAGCTTTCTT
>JAQWKF010000021.1 GCA_029247985.1 Flavobacteriaceae bacterium | reverse complement strand
ACCCCCTCGGTGTAAACGAGGTGCTCTGAACCAACTGAGCTAAGCGCCCGGGGGGTGCAAATATATAAAATAAGAGGCGTACCAAACCATGTTCATTTTATTTTTTTAGGGTAATATTTCAGAAACCACAAATAGGCTGCCTCCTATAAAAACAACATCATCGGATTTTGCCCTGTTTAAAGCCGTATCATAGGCGTGTTTTACGCTTTCATAAGATGTAAATGTGTAGTTATACTTGCTAAAATACTTAGACAGACTGGATACATCTAAGGCCCTTGGAACTGCTGCTGCGCACAAATAAAACGTGGCATCATTGGGTAAAAGCGCCACTATGTGTTCTACATCCTTGTCGTTTACCATGCCAAAAACAACATGAAGGGTATCGTATTCGACAGATCTTAGTTGCTTTAAAACAACTTCCAATCCCGCTATATTATGGGCAACATCTGCAATTACAGTAGGCTTGTTTCCCAAAACTTCCCATCGTCCACGAATGCCCGTATGCTTGCGAACACGCAATAAACCATTGCGGATATGATTGTCTGTAACAGTGAAAGAAGTGCATTTTTTCAGCGTAGAAACTACTCCATTGATGTTTTTTTGCTGATAATCTCCAAGTAAATCAGTGGTATAACCATATTGATCTGCTACGCATAGTGCTGCATCCTGTTGTTTGGCAATAGAGTCAAAAACAGCAAAGGTTTCATCATCCTTCTCACCCAGAACTACGGGAGTATTAGGCTTTATGATACCGCCCTTTTCTTTGGCTATGGCAGCTCTGGTATCGCCTAAGAAATATTGGTGGTCCAAGGCTATATTGGTAATAAGACAAACTTCTGGGGTAATGATGTTGGTAGCGTCTAAACGACCACCTAAACCAACCTCAATAACGGCTATATCTACCTCTTGGGAGGCAAAATAATCAAAGGCGAGTCCGACGGTCATTTCAAAAAAAGAAAAAGCCTCTTGTTCAAAGAAATTTTGGTTAGAAACAACAAAATCAAGCACATAAGCTTGACCAATTGGCAAACCATTTATGCGGATACGTTCTCTGAAGTCCTTTAAGTGTGGTGAGGTATACAATCCCACGTTATAACCTGCTTCTTGTAAAATGGAAGCAAGCATATGTGACGAAGAACCTTTGCCATTAGTTCCAGCAACATGTATGCTTTTAAATTTATAGTGGGGATTGTCGAGATGCCTCGCAAGCTTAGAAATGCCGTCTAAGCTGGGGTTAAGAGCAGCTTTTCACGTCCGCTGATACATGGGCAGTTGTGCTAATAACCATTGTATAGCGGAGGCATAATCCACTAAACTAGAATAAAGTCACGCATCAACATAAAGGTTAGATACCCCGTTAAAAAGCCTACAAATGCCAGTATGGAAATCTTCTTGAAGTACCAGAAAAAATTGATTTTTTCCATACCCATGGCCACAACACCAGCTGCTGATCCAAACACCAACATACTCCCGCCAGTTCCTGCAGCAAAAGCAATGGCATGCCATATCGGATCATCTGGGCCTTGGGAGAACATTCCCATACTTGCAGCTACAAGTGGTACATTGTCAATTACGGCAGATATTGCGCCAAAAAGCGAAACTACAATATCCATGTTTGGAATGGCTTGCGTGAGTTCGCCAGCAAAATTGAACAAAAGACCTAAAGATTCTAAGGCGCCCACGGCCATCAGTATTCCTAGGAAAAATAAGATACTTGGAAGTTCAATTTTTGTCAAAGCTGCATGAACAGGGCTATGTATGGCGTGATCATCAGCTGTTTCGTCAATGTTTGAAAGTGAAAATTTGGCACTACTGTACAACTCGGCAAAGCCTGCGACTACAGCCAAAGATAACATCATGCCAACATAAGGCGGCAGGTGCGTAATTTGCTTAAAAAATGGAACAAACAAAATAGACCCCAGACCCAAGTAAAGCATCCTTGAACCAAAAGGAGATTTTTTTACCTCCTCTGTTTCTTTATTTTCAATACTTCCTTGAAAAACCTTATATCTGCTGGCAATTAGCGTTGGTACTACCATGCAAACCACAGAGGGGATAAATAGGTATTTAATCAATTCTGGTGTACTCACTTTTTTGCCAATCCAGAGCATGGTTGTGGTAACGTCACCAATGGGAGACCAAGCCCCGCCCGCATTTGCAGCAACAATGATAAGCCCGGCAAACCAAAGTCGTGTGTTGCGGTCTTGAATCACTTTTTGCAATATGGTTATTAGAACGATTGTTGCAGTAAGGTTGTCAATTATAGCAGACAGAATAAACGCCAATATGGAAAATATCCAAAGTAGTTTGAACTTAACATTTGTACGGATAAAACCTTTTATTGTGGCAAAGCCATCAAAATAGTCTATGATTTCGACTATTGTCATGGCGCCGAGTAAGAAAACTAAGATTTCAGCTGTTTTCCCTAGATGATGCAGTAAAATTTCTTCAATATGTGTTTCGTGTAAACTCCTTGAGATGGTGTCTATATCAAAAACAGGCATGTGGGTTAACGATATCATTGCCCATAAAATAGCCATCATGGCTAGTGCAGGTATAAGTTTGTCAATCTTTAAATTATGCTCAAGGGTAATGGCTAAATAGCCCAGAAAAAACACAGATAAAATGAGGGTTTCCATAGAGATTTGTTTGGTATTAAGTCAAAAACAAATATAGCAATGTAAATGGCCAAAAAAAAACAATAAAAAGAGCAATTTACATTAACACAATTGAATAATTATTGTTAAAAATGATGTATTTATATATTTGTGCCTCCATAATTGTGGGGGGTGTGTATTAAAATATTGATTTATTGTAAATATAACCCTATAAAAATAGGGGGTGTTTTTAGTATGTATTTTAAATTCCATTTATACTAATTTTAGAGTGTCTATTTTTGTGATTTCACAATTTATCAGTAAAATTTTGTGAAAGTTGTATTGGGCTGTCATTAGACCACCATGTCTTTTACAAAAACTATACGTAGCCATTATATTTGAGAAAAATTGATTTATGTTACCCATCCCACAAGGTTTATACCATCCAGAAAACGAGCACGACAATTGTGGTGCTGGTTTTATTTGCAGTCTTAAGGGCGAAAGAACCAACGATATCATACACAAAGCGCTTG
>JAQWKF010000105.1 GCA_029247985.1 Flavobacteriaceae bacterium | reverse complement strand
CTTTGCTGCTTTGTCTGTTCCACTTATTAAAATCGGAAAACGATCGGCGACACGCTCAACTGTTTTTGTTTTTTCAAGTGTAGCAAAAGAAACTTTCTTTTTGGAGCGATACGTCATGGTCTCCAAGTCTAATACTTGTATTTCTGACTTTCCTTCCTTGGTTTTGATTTTTTTGTAAAAGCCTTGCCCTGATTTACTCCCCAGCCATTGCTCATCCATCATTTTTTGAATAAAATCGGGCAATATAAAGCTGTCACGGCGTTCGTCGTCTGGACAGTTTTCATGCAAGCCTTTAGCTACGTGCACAAGGGTGTCTAGCCCCACAACGTCTACTGTTCTAAAAGTAGCAGACTTAGGTCGCCCCATAACAGGACCTGTTAGTTTATCCACTTCTTCCACAGTCAGTCCCATGGGTTTCATTTGGTGAAATAGACTTTGAATACAAAAGATGCCAATGCGGTTCCCAATAAAGGCTGGGGTGTCCTTGGCCAGTACGGCTGACTTACCTAAAAAGCGTGTACCGTAGTCCATTAGGAAGTCAACAACCTCGGGTTTACAGTTTGGTCCAGGCACAACTTCAAACAATTTGAGGTAACGCGGAGGGTTAAAAAAGTGCGTTACAGTAAAGTGCTCTTGAAAGTCTTTGGACCTTCCTTCGTTCATAAATTTGATGGGAATCCCAGAAGTGTTGGAACTTACAAGGGTTCCTGGTGTTCTATGTTGCTCTACTTGCTCAAATACGAGTTTTTTGATATCCAGTCGTTCTACGACTACTTCAATAATCCAGTCCACTTCTGAAAGCTTGGGCATATCGTCTTCAAAATTTCCTGTTTGAATGCGTGCTTTAAAGCTGGGATGATAGAGAGGAGCAGGTTTGCTCTTGATGGCTGTTGTGAGATTGGTCGTAACAATACGGTTGCGTACCACAGGATGTGTGGTGTCTAGCCCTTTTTTCTTTTCAAGCTCATTTGGTTCTTTGGGCACGATATCCAGTAGCAATACCTCAACGCCAATATTGGCAAAGTGGCAGGCTATCCCGGCGCCCATGATTCCTGACCCTAATACGGCTACTTTCTTAATACGTCTGTTCATAGGTAGGTTATTTGTAAATATTTTTTGATTGTATGAGTTCGATGATGGTTTCGGACACCTCTCTGAAGGTCTCCAGTTTTTTTTCATCTATGTGTTGCGCTACTCTTTCATTGAATTTCAACACAAAAGATTTTGACAAATCTCTTTTTTCAAGCCCAGCTGTCGTGAGTTTAAGCAGTACGCTTCTGCCGTCATCAGGATTGGGTTCACGGAGAATCAACCCCTTGTTTTCGAGTGTCTTTAGTGTTCTGGATAGGCTCGTGGCTTCCATGCCCATTTTTGGCGCAATAGCTGTTGAAGGTGTTCCGTGGATAGGATCAATGGATAACAACGCCAAACCTGTTGCCATTGTGGTCTCGTGTTTAGCAGCTTCCTCGTTATACATTTTGGCTATGGCTTGCCATACCGCTCGATATAGCGCGTCAATTGTTGGATACGAAGTTGTTACTTGCATACCCCAAACATACAAAAAAAATACTATGCACGCATAGTATTTTTATGTGGTGTATATATTTTCTATAAGCGTGTTGAATTTTTCCTTGAGGACTTTTCGCTTTAATTTCATGGTAGGCGTAAGGTGTCCTCCATCTACAGACCAGACATCAGGCGTAAGGCGTATTTCTTTAACTTTTTCCCATTGGCCAAAACGTTCGTTGATGCTATTCACTTCATCCATAACTTTGTTTTGGACGTCTGCGTTTTCGCACCAAGTTGTCTGGTCAGCGGTTAGGTGCAGTTGCTTTTCTTTTGCCCAGGCTTCTACGGCTTCAAAGTTTAATTGAATTAAAGCAGCTGGAAATTTTTGGTTTTCACCAATCACCATGATTTGTTCTATAAATACAGATTGTTTCATGGCATTTTCAATGACTTGAGGTGCTATATATTTTCCTCCAGAAGTCTTGAACATTGCTTTTTTTCGATCAGTGATTTTTAAAAATCCATCTGCATCAATATGCCCTATATCTCCCGTGTGAAAATATCCGTTTTTGAGAACCTCATTGGTTTTTTCTTCATCTTTATAATAGCCCATCATGATGTTGGGTCCTTTACACAAGATTTCACCGTCTTCGGCTATTTTAACTTCGACCTTGTCAATTATTGGCCCAACAGTGCCAATGCGCATTTTTCCATTCCGCATGTCATTTACAGAAACTACAGGGGAAGTTTCCGTTAACCCATAGCCTTCAGCTACTGTCATGCCTGCGGCTGTAAACACACGAGCTAACCTAGGCTGAAGTGCTGCGCTTCCAGAAGCAATTAGGTCTAGCTTTCCGCCAAGTGCTTCTTTCCATTTGCTAAAAATAAGCTTGCGTGCTATCTTTAATTTCTGCTCATACCACCAGCCGTTTTGGCCATAAGGCTCATACTGCAACCCTAGATCAACTGCCCAGTAAAACAGTTTTTTTTTGATACCCGTTAAATCTGCACCCTTTGCGTATATTTTGTCATACAACTTCTCCAAAAGTCTTGGCACAGCAGTCATAACGCTTGGCTGTATTTCTTTGAGGTTTTCTCCGATGGTTTCCAATGACTCAGCAAAATAGATTTGTGTTCCAGAATACACATAAAGATATAGAAGCATGCGCTCATAGATGTGGCACATGGGTAAAAAGCTCAAGGCCTTTGCGTTTCCGTATGTCAAGGGCAATCTCTTTTGGCTTGCAATGACATTGCTTACAATATTTTGATGGCTTAACATTACTCCTTTTGGTCTTCCAGTAGTTCCAGA
>JAQWKF010000020.1 GCA_029247985.1 Flavobacteriaceae bacterium | reverse complement strand
ACAAATCATGTTGGGCGTCAGTTAACCGACCGTGAATCTGCATCACTATGGTGCGGTGTGGATTGCCAGAGCTGTCTTTAGAAATTTCATCGATGCGTAGACGTCCTTTAATTTTGCCGCCTTCAATGAATGTCCAATTATGTGAATCCGAACCAGACACCATTTGTTCGCGTAGTTCTGTTCTTGAATAACTTGAATTTGGAGTAGAAGAACCTGGTTTGGTATAAAACACAAGAGCACCTTCGATAGAATCGTTATACATATAGGGTTTTAACACATCATTGGTTGCATAACCCAAGATTTCAGGTGGTTTTATCGAAGTTGGGTTTCCTATTGGAAGTGTTACTTTCCAATGGGTAAGGTCAATATTCGGAAGTTTAAACGTTGTACCTGGCCGATCATTAATAGTAACAGTACTTTCAGCTTCAACTTCTTTTTTGCAAGCAAAGAGTAATAAAAAAAAGAAGAGAAAACTGTAAAAGTTATGATGTGAGATTGTATTCAAAACAAATTAAAATTATCATTCCATGAAATCTTCACGTATTGGACTGAACACATCGATAAGAATACCATCCTCTAAACAAATAGCACCATGCATCACATTTGGTGGAATATAGAATGCATCTCCACCGTTTAAAACCTTAGTTTCATCTCCAATAGTAACTTTAAAAGAACCACTTACCACTTGTGTTACTTGCGCGTGATAATGCTTGTGCATCTGGCCAATACCGCCTTTTTTAAATTCAACATTTACTAGCATAATGGTATCGTCATAGGCCATGATTTGCCTACGAACCCCGTCGCCTACTTCATCCCATTGGATGTCTTTTCCAAAATTAAACTCTTTACTTGATCCAAATGATTTCATTTTTTCTTTGATTTTACTGCTTTTACGATTTTACTAGATACTATTTTTCTTAGGTTTTCTTTATTAGTCGAAGAAAATTTTCATCCGAAAGAAGAACTTGAAAGTCTATTAATATCTATTATTTTACTTCAATTTATTTTGGTGGTGTTCCTGGACCTACTGTTGCTTCTCTAAACCAAACTTCTGTATAACTTCCGTTTTCATATTGTTTAGCGATGTCACCTCCATAGGTTTCAGCACCTGTACACCATACCATATTTGTTTCAGGACTTTTTCCATTGGTCTGGTTATAAGCACCTTGTTTAAAATAATTTAACTCTCCACTATAAGCATTGGCACGTTCTGTACCGTCTTGCCCTATGGGTATAAATAGTTTCTGTACTTGTGCTGGTAAATCAGATTTATTTACATACTCAGACGAAATTAGATTCTTTGTGAAGGTCTTTGTTTTGTGGTTTGGACTTGTAAAGGTCAAATACATGATTCCTTTGTAAATATTTACCTCATAGCTGAATTCTTCGCCTAATTTAATACCGTCTTCAGGTTCAGCAGGATACGCGTCTTTCGCTGTTCCTACGACTGCCATATCATACCCCCAAATGGCGGTTGAGAAATCCCATCTTCCCGCATTATCGTCTCCAGCAGTATTGATTTCATAATTCCAAAAAACCGATCCTTTTGTATGCCCAGGGAATTTTTTATAAAATAATTTAAACGGCTCATTTTCATGGCCTTCGCCACTGTGAATTTGTCCTAATACGGATGCGAACGAAGCGGCAACTCTAGCGTCACCCGTGGTAGATACATGCATTACTTTGCAAGTACCTGTTAACTTTCCGCCTTCTTCTGGAATCCATTCTCTTTTTTCGTGTAGCTCTGTTCTTGTGTTGCTAGAGTTCGGAGAAGTAACACCAGAATTGGGAGTTTTGTAGGCAACCCAACGTCTTGTTCCGTCAATCACGGTATAGAAAAAGTCTTTATTTTCAAAGTCTACAAGATTATCCTCTCTTGTGCCGTCTCCCATTAAAATTTTAAACTTGTCCATAAAAGGAATGACTTCACTAGGATAAACGGTCTTTTTACTCAAATCATCATTGGCTGAAAAATAGCCTTCATTTGAAATGGCTTGATCACTGATTTCGATATTCGCTGCCTTAAACCAAACCTCAGCATAATTTCCATCTGTATATTGTTTTTGAAGATCTCCTCCATGGGTTTCTGCGCCAGAACACCATACTCTATTGACTTGAGGACTTTTACCATTGGTTTGATTGTAACTCCCCAATTTAAAGAACAAACCTTCTTCGGCATAAGCGTTTTTGCGTTCAACACCATCTTGACCAATAGGGAAAAATAATTCCTGAACCTGCTTTGGAGTATCGGCCTCTGTCTTATATTCAGAATCGATCAGATTTTTAGTAAAGGTTTTTGTTGGATGTCCTTCACTTGTAAAGGTGAGGTACATCACTCCCTCTTTCACTTCTACTTGATAACTAAACGTTTCTCCTAAAGCGATGCCCTCCTCAGGTTCTTGTGGAAAGGTATCTGCGTTTGTTCCAACAACAGAAAAGTCATAGCCCCAAATAGGATAGGAATAATCCCATCTTTTTGAATTGTCTTCACCCGCTGTATTGATTTCATAGTTCCAAAAAACAGATCCTTTTGTATGCCCAGGAAATTTTTTATAGAAGATCTTAAGGGGTTCATTTTCGTGCCCATCTGCACTGTGAATCTGACCGACTACTACTGAGTAACTTGCTGCTACCCTCGCATCGCCTGTACTTGCTATATTCATTACTTTTAGTGTCGCTTCCAATTTTGCATCGGTTAGCGGCGACCACTTTTTTAGCTGCGCTAGCTCAGTTCTTGTATTGTTTGAAGTACCGTGTGTGTTCCCAGCGTTGGGCGTTTTGAAAACAACCCACTCTTCCTCACCATCATTTGTGGCGTAAAAAAAGTCCTTGTTTTCATAATCAATTGCTACACCCGCATTTGAGCCGTCTCCTAAAATTAAATTCCAATGCTGGAAAAAAGGGATGACCTTACTTGCTATGAGCGCTGGCTTACTATTTTCAGTACACCCCTGTAAGTGCAAAACAAAAATGAGTATAAATACACGGAGGATTGTTTTTGTTGTTGTCATTTTAAAGATTTGCTTAATTGGTAAACCAGTTTGGTTTTCCAAATATAAACAAATTATATTTAATTCGACTTTAGCACCTTCTGCTTTAAGAGCAAGTTGTTGTTGTTATCAAATACTTTTAAAAAATAAAGGGAAGGCGGTAAATCACTTAGGTCAATTTGCGCGCTATTTGACTGCATAAGCAGCTGACCGTCCATGGCAAAAATTTGCGTGTGCGTAGCGTCTGTCTCTAAAATGTGTAATATTCCTGTTGTTGGGTTAGGATATACAAGCGGATTAATGTTTTCTACTGAAGCTGTTGACAAGGAACTCACTTCTTCAATGCTAAAATAAGAAAACAGTACTTCCTCATCCCGAAGGTCTTGTGCATTAATTAAGCTGCGATATATACCCCATTTGGGACGCACAAAACTACCTTCTGGCCGCCAGTTTATCTTTGGTTCGTTAAGCGCTGTATTGTCATAATAAAACAACTCTTGACCATTTAACTTATTGGTCAACCTAATGGAATAGTAACCGGAGCTGGTGTATTCAATTTGCTCAACAACCTCAACCCAAACACCAATCATAGAGCTTAACTGTGTTTCTTTGAGGGTTATTTGATTTGTGGTTTCAGCATACCGTAATTGCAACTTATCTGGAGTTCCCTTGCGTGTAGTCAACGTATACATGGGCATACTTGAATAGTCTCCCCCGACCGATTTTAACTGGTGAATGTGCGTAAAGTTGGGTGAAGATTGAAATCCATCAGCAAGTTTAAATGCCCATTTATATATAACTTTCTCACCCTGCGTTCCTTTTAAATTTGCAGGCGATTTGTCATAGGTTTTAATTTCATTACGTTGCCGGTCATTAATTGTTGAAATACAGCGGTCATCATCTGGAGTTACATGAATAAAAAAACGGAACGTATTGTCTCCAAGGCTGCTGTCATATACTTCGTCTATATGATTTCCAAAACTAGCGTGATTGCAATCTGGCGCCTCAATAGGGTTATAACCAGGTGCCAAAAAAGCAGTGAGCTCATCATAGGTATTACCAGGGCCATTTGCTTTAATAACTTCCTGTGCCCACGTTTGACTCAATGTAAACAATGAAAGTATTACAGCAGCGAACGTTCCTATATTTGAAGTGCCAAAGGCTAAACCGGCATTGTTAAAGATTTTTCTCATTTGAATTTTTCGTAAAAAACTACAGATCAAATATTGATGGAAGCCAGAGTGAAAGTGCAGGAATATAAGTAACCAACAAAAGGGCAACAATCATGGCTAAAAACAAAGGTATAAGTGGTTTGATCACTTTTTGTATGGAAGTATTTGCGACACCAACTCCGACAAAAAGAACACTTCCGACTGGCGGTGTACATAAACCTATACATAAATTTAAAATCATGATGATACCAAAATGAACAGGATCAATTCCCAATTGGGTTACTATGGGAAGAAAAATGGGAGTAAATATCAATACTGCCGGTGTCATATCCATGAAAATACCTACAAATAACAAGGTGAAGTTAATCAGCAGTAGTATCACAATTTTGTTATCGCTAAGTGACAAAATACCACTGCTTATCATTTCAGGAATATTCTCATAAGACAATACCCACGACATACTCATGGATGCACCTATCAAGAACATTACAATAGCTGTTGTGGTAGAAGATTTTAGCAAAATAGTAGGGAGCGTTTTAAACGTGATTTCTTTATAAATAAATCCCAAAACAAGAGTATAAATAACAGCAATTGCAGATGCTTCGGTAGCTGTAAAAACACCCGAAACAATACCACCAATTACCACAAAAAGTAGCATCAAACTTGGAAATGCGCGAACAAAAGAGCTAAAAACTGTTTTGAGTGGTGCCCGTTTTCCTGTTTTAAAGTTTTTCTTTTTTGCCCATATCATAGCAACAGCCATTAAAAACAAGCCTGTTAGTATGCCAGGAATATATCCAGCTAAAAACAAAGCTGCAATGGAAGCGCCCCCGCTAGCCAATGAATACACGATTAAAATATTACTAGGTGGAATAACCAATCCAGTAGTAGCAGAAGTGATATTTATTGCCACCCCAAAACCTTTAGAGTATCCTTCCTTTTCCATCTCGGGGCCTAAAATACTTCCCATGGCAGAGGCTGATGCCATGGCAGAACCAGCAACAGAACCCATTAACATGGCGGATATAACATTAATAAGTGCTAAACCACCGGGTAAAAAGCCAACCAATGCTTTGGCAAATGCAACTAGTCTGTGGGCCACGCCTCCCTTATTCATCAACTCTCCTGACAATATAAAAAACGGGATAGCCAACAAGGCAAAACTATCTATCCCAGTTGCCATGCGTTGGGAAATAGTAGTCAATGCAGGTAAAAAAGGAACACTTACCAAAAGGGTGAATAGCGATGATATTATAATACTCCAAGCAACAGGTGTCCCTATTGACAGCAGTAACAAAAAACTAAATAACAGTACGGCTATTGAAAAAACTTCCATTATGATTTGTTTAATGTTAGATCACAGAACTTGTAAAAAACAATACATGCCCCGCTTAGTGGTACACACATATAAACAAGGTATAGTGGAATTTGTAATGCGGCAGATTTTTGACCTAGCACATAACTTAAATATACAAGTCTTGAGCCGCCAATGATAAAAATCAAAACGGTAGCCAAAATGATAATCGAAAATATAACTTTTTGCATAGCTTTTTGACGAGACGAACTCAATTGACTGGGAAGAATGTCTATGGCAACATGAAGTCGTTTTCCAGAAACATAGGCGGTACCCATAACACCCAACCATATCATGAGATAGCGAGCCAATTCGTCTGTAAATGAGCTTGGATTTGCCAAGACATACCTTGAAAAAACTTGCCAACTTACATTAAGCACCATGATGCCCAGCAAGGCTACCAAAATAATCTCCAAAATGCGATTTAATTTATTTTGCATGCCTTTCATTCCTATTGATTTTTTATTTGATTAATCAACATATCCATTTCCCCATTTGTGCGGTAATAGTCGTAAACAGGCTTAACCATGTCCTCAAACATTTTCTTGTCAGGATAAACAATTTCTACACCCGCTTTTTTAAGTTCACGCAGCGAATACGCTTCGGATTCTGCCCACAACTGACGTTGATAAATAACAGAAATTTCAACTGCTTCATTGAGCCATTCTTTTTGGTTTTCGTTTAAGCTGTCCCAAAAATAAGAACCACTTACCAAAACATCAGGCAAGGTTGTATGTTCGTCAAGAGTATAGTGTTTACACACCTCAAACTGCTTGGAAAGGTAAAAACTTGGTGGATTATTTTCTGCGCCATCCACCACTTCTTGTTGCAGCGAGGTATACAGCTCACCCCATGAAATTGGCGTAGGAGAACCACCCATGCTTTCAACCATTTTCATAGCTGTAACACTTTCCATGACTCTAATTTTTAACCCTTTTAAATCTGATGGGGATGCAATTGGCTTACGCTTAGTATAAAAACTTCGACTACCAGCATCATAATAAGCCAAGCCCTTAATCCTAAAGGATAATGTTTCATTGAGTAACTGCTTACCAATAGCGCCATCCAACACTGCAAACGTATGTGCTTTGTCACGGAATAAATAAGGTAGCCCAAGCACTTTCATGTTGGGAGAAAAATTTTCCAGAACACCTGTAGATACTTTGGTGATATCAAGGCTTCCTATTTGTAATAATTCAAGGCATTCGCGCTCAGAACCCAGCTGTTGATTTGGATATATTTTAATTTGCATAGTCCCTGAAGAAATTCGGTAAAGCTCTTCCCCCATTTTTACCATAGCCTTATGGACAGAGTGGTTGGTATCAAGCGCATGACCCAAGCGAATAATACGCTTGCTATTGTCCTGTTGACATGCAACGAACAAGAGAAGCAAAAAATATAATAAGGCTTTTTTCATTCGTGTGAATAAAAATTAAAATAGGATTTAGCATTGTGATAACATATGTCGGACACTATGGTTCCCATGGCATCTAAATCGCGTGGCAACAACCCCTTTTCAACATCTTCACCGATAATATTACACAACAGCCTTCTAAAGTACTCATGTCTTGGAAAAGACATAAAGCTTCGTGAATCTGTAAGCATTCCAACAAAGGTGCTCAAAACACCCATGTTTGACAAGCTATTAATTTGTTTACGCATTCCATCCAATTGATCTAAAAACCACCAACTTGCTCCATATTGAATCTTGCCACTCACGCTACCATCGTTAAAATTTCCTGCCATAGTTGCAAAAAGTGCATTTTGTGCCGGGTTTAAATTGTATAAAATGGTTTTGGCCAACTCATTATTGGTGTCAAGTGAATCTAAAAACCTTGAGAGACCTTGCGCTTGATGAAAATCTCCAATAGAGTCACAACCCATATCAGGACCCAAATTGCTGAGCATACGACTACTATTGTTACGTAATGCGCCAAGGTGGTATTGTTGTACCCAGCCACGTTTGTGATAGCCCTTTGCTAAAAACAACAAAACAGCAGTTTTAAATTGCTCAAGATCATTGACGTTCAAATGCTTTCCTTTAGCTTTTTTTTGCATTACAACATCGGCCATTTCATCTGAGGTCTCAGTATAGCGAATTTGTTCCAAACCATGATCCGATATTGTACACCCATGAGCCGCAAAGTAATCCATCCGCTTATCCAAGGCTTTTTTAAGTGTGCTGAATGAATCTATCTTGTGTCCTACAACCGTTTCCAATTTGGCTAAATAGGCATTGAAGTTCTCATGCTGTATTTCTATGGCCTTGTCTGGACGAAAAGCAGGCAAAAGCGTAAGTGAATCATTAACACCAAATGCTTTATGGTGTTCTAAACTATCGGTAGGGTCATCTGTCGTACATATTATCTCAACACCTAATTTTTTAATGAGATTTAAGCAACTGTATTCTGTTTGATGTAGTAAGGCAGTAGTTTGCTCATAAATAGCCGCTGCATTGTCAGCGTTGAGCAATACATCAATGCCGAAGTATCTTTTAAGCTCAAGGTGTGTCCAGTGGTAAAGTGGGTTACGAATAAGCTTTGGCACGCAAGAAGCCCAAGCAATAAATTTCTCTTTAGGTGAAGCTTCCCCCGTTATGTATCGCTCATCAACGCCCAAGGTCCGCATAGCACGCCACTTATAATGATCGCCATCAATCCATATTTCTGTTATATTTTTAAACTGATAATCATTTGCTATTTGAGCAGGAGATAGATGACAATGATAATCAATGATAGGTAGCTTGGCAGCGTAGTTTACGTAAAGTTCAAGTGCGAAGGGACTATCAAGTAAAAACCCTTCATCAATAAACGATTTGTGTTTTCTGATCATAGCTCATTAGTTGGTTTTCCAATTGTTGCTAATATGCCGCCGTCTACGTAAATAATTTGGCCATTTACAAAATCACTTGCTTTTGATGCGAGGAATACTGCCGTTCCTTTAAGGTCATCTGTTTTACCCCAACGGCCAGCAGGTGTTCTGTTAATAATAAACTCGTTAAATGGGTGTCCATCTACTCGTATTGGAGCGGTTTGAGAAGTCTCAAAATAGCCAGGGCCTATGCCATTGACTTGTATATTGTGTTTGGCCCACTCTGTGGCTAAGTTTCTTGTAAGCATTTTCAAACCACCTTTGGCAGCTGCATAAGCACTAACTGTGTTACGGCCCAACTCACTCATCATCGAGCAGATATTAATAATTTTTCCTGATTTACGTGACACCATAGGGATGGCAAACTGTTGTGCTAGATGAAAAGCGCCTGTAAGGTGAACATCCGTGACGGCTCTAAAGTCCTCGGGGCTCATTTCAAGTGCCGGAGTTCTTTTAATAATACCCGCATTATTGATAAGAATATCAACTTGTTGCTTTTTAAGAATTTCAGCAGTCACTTTTTTTACTTGCTCATCGTTGGTAACATCCAATACATATCCAGTTACATTAAAATCCCTTTTTGTGTATTCATAAATAGCACCCTTTAACTTGTCTGGGCTTGTACTTGAAATAATGAGTTTGGCTCCTGCCTCTGCAAGTCCTATTGCCATAGCCATACCAAGTCCGTGTGTTGCGCCAGAAACAAATGCTGTTTTTCCTGTCAGATCAAATGGATTCATATTTTAACGTAATTCGTTAATTTTTACACCATCCATATCTCCGTAATCTAAGTTTTCCCCTGCCATACCCCAAATAAAGGAATAGTTTGAAGTGCCACATCCACTGTGGATAGACCATGACGGTGAAATTACCGCTTGATGGTTTTGCATAAAGATATGTCTTGTTTCTTGAGGTTCACCCATAAAATGAGAAATGGAATTGTTAGCATCAATGTCTAAATAAAAATAAACTTCCATTCTTCTTAGATGCGTATGTGCAGGCATGGTATTCCACACATTTCCTTCATATAACATGGTAAGGCCCATCTGCAACTGACATGTAGGTATGATTTCTTGAACAATAAGTTTTTTTATGCGTCTTTTGTTCGCATTCTTATCGTCTCCGAGCTCTACATATTGTGCCCGTTCAGATGATATTTTTTCAGTTGGGTAGCTTTTATGTGCTGGGGTAGAATTGTAATAAAACAAAGGAGAAGAGCCTGAGGTGTTTTCAAAAACGACATCTTTAGCGCCTCTACCAACATACAACGCTTCTTGATTTTCAAGGGTATAGGCAGTACCATCTACGCGAACAATACCCGTTTCACCAACATTAATAATACCCAATTCTCTGCGTTCCAAAAAATAATCCGCTCGTAGCTCATCTATAGCCTCTAAGGCAAGTGGTTTGGATACGGGTTGTGCGCCTCCTACAAGGTATCGGTCGTAAGTGGTATAATAGGCTGTAATATGATCAGGGTTGAAAATGGTTCCTATTAAAAAGCGATTTCTTAACTCAGCTGTGTCAAAATTTTTCGCTTCTGTCGGGCTAGTAGCTAAGTACGTATTTTTTGATTGCATATAAAATTGTAATGGATTGCAAATGTAATTAAAGTGAATACATTTTTCAAATATATTTTTTAGCTACTTGTGCATTGTTCGATTATTTTTCAATGAAGAATCCCTTATGCAAAGCTTGGGTTTTAGTTTAATAGCGTGCTCAATATTCGCATTTTTTGAATTCATTTGATCTAAGAAAACACGGGCAGCACTTTTACCCATTTCGTAGGGACTTTGCTCAATTGAAGTCAATGTCAAATCCAATAGTTCAGTAAAAGGTTCGTTACTAAATCCAACTACTGCAACATCATCTGGGATACTAACATTCTGTTCTTTTAGTTCTTGCATCACACCAAGTGCTATATAGTCACTTGAGCAAAAAATAGCATCAATATTAGCATCGCTAGACAATATTTGACGTGCTACTTTTCTTCCAGAGGCAATATCACTATTGGCTTGAAACACAAGTTCTTTCCTAAAGTCAATACCGTTGTATTTTAAGGATTCTTTGTATCCCTTAAAACGATTCGTATATATATTAAGATTTAAATCAACCGTGACATAAGCTATTTGGCTACAGCCTTGGTCAATCAAGTGCTGTGTGGCAATTTTTCCCCCTAATACATCATCTGTCTCTACACAACTTGAGTTTTCAATATCAGCCTTTCTATCAAAAAAAATAAGGGGTAAATTGTTGTCAATAATCTTATTGAAATGATCTTTAATTCGAGTTGTTTTGGAAACAGAAATAAGCACGCCATCAACTTGATTTTGCAAGAGCGCTTCAATAATATCTTTCTCTTTTCTCTCAGATTCATTTGATTGGAATATCATTACTTGATAACCCTTGGGATATAACTCTTCCTCAACACCCATAATAATATTTGAAAAGAAATGACGATTAATAAAAGGGACAACCAAACCAACCTGATTTGTTCTACCGCTTTTCAAAGCCAAAGCATGGCGGTTTTTGAAATAACTTAACTCATCAGCAGCTTCCAAAACCATTTTCTTGGTTTTTTTACTTATTAGCTCACTATCGTTTAACGCACGTGATACCGTAGCAGCGGTAATATTAAGCTTTGTAGCAATGTCGTATATGGTTGTTTTTTTTTTCACATTTTTAAAGTTCGGTAAACTTATTAAAAATGTTTTGAATTTTAATCAAAAACGTTTTATATTGTGCAATCCATTGCATAGAGTATATGATAAAAATAAAATTAAACTTTTTAATGCCTATAATAGCGATACTAAGCTTATTTTCAGTTAGTTGGTCGCAAAATATGTCCTTTACACATTCTGGGGTTAATGTTAATGACGAGAATTATATTCCCGACTTTAGTTATGCTGGCTACCATAATGGAAATAAACAAATTCCAGATTTTACAGGAATTATTGTAGATGCAGTTGATTATAATGTTGTGGCTAATGACGGTCTTGACGACACTAAAGCACTGCGACATGCCATTAGCGAAGTCAGTAAATTAAAGGGGCCTGTTACATTACTATTACCGCCTGGAAAAATAATTATTAGTGGAATCATTTACATTGAGCGCAATAATTTTATTTTAAGTGGTGCGGGATCTGGTGAGCATGGTACTGAAATATATTGTCCTAGACCCCTAATGTACACCAAAGATCCTGAAGATCTCAAAGAATTGCGTGAGTATCTAATTGAATTTGACAAAAGGCAACGGGAGAAAGAGAACAATATAGACTTACCATTTTCCCAATTCGCTTGGTCAGGCGGGTTTATATGGACTCGAGTTCCTGGAGAGCGTGTTAAGCCCTATCTAAAAAAATATGAGCGGCCCTACGAGGTGCTCGCAAAAGTTTCTGAAGGAAAAAGGGGGGGCTTCTCCTTAAGTGTTTCCGAATCGCAACATTTAAATATTGGGGATGTTGTCGAACTCCAACTCTTTAATAAGCAAGGTGAAGAAAGTCAGATAATCCAGGAGCTTTATAAAAATCAATTAACAAGAATTGGCAGCCATCATTGGAATTTTCCAGACTTACCACTAGTGCGCCAACAGTTAAAAGTCCTTGCAATATCAGAGGGAATAGCAACAATAAGTAGCCCACTAACAATTGATGTAAAACCAGCATTTGAAGCGCAATTAGTGAGATGGAATCATCTAAAAGAAATTGGTATCCAAGATTTCAGTATTCGGTTTCCAAAATCGCCTCGAATTGCGCATCACGTTGAACCAGGTTTTAACGGTATTTACCTTACGCGTGTACATAACAGTTGGGTGAAAAATATCATCATTGAAAATGCAGATAGTGGCATACTTACAGAAAATATTGCCAATGTAACCATTGAAGGCGTAGTCACAAAAGGGGAAAATACAGCACATTATACTGTTGCAATGTCTGGAACATATAATGTATTGGCCAGAGGGATAAAAGTTTATAACAAAGCGGTGCACCCGCTGAGCTTCAATACATTAGCAACAAAATGTGTATACCTGAACTGTGAAGTTTTTGTGGATCCCATTTTGGATCAGCATTCGGGTGCGAATCATCAAAACTTATTTGACAATACCACAGTACATATTTCGCCAGATGAAGAAATGAGTTACCCCCTATTTAAAGGTGGGGGTGCCGGCTACTGGAAACCTTCCCACGGTGCATTTAGTACTTTTTGGAACACTAAAGTTAATGTATTGAATGATATCAATTCATCAAAAACAATAAAGTTAGATGGAATGAAAGATGGCCCATTTGCTCGTATTATAGGAATTAATGGGAATCAAACTTTTGAAGTTAACTACCAGCCTATGACTATGATAAAGGCAGTTAATGAAGTTTTTGAAAAACACCCATCACTTTACAACTATCAACTAACAACACGACAAAAAAATAAGCCCCAATGATGATTGAAACAAGAGTCAGGTCTGATATAAAAGAAAACATACAAGAATTAAATAATAGCGGAAACATGTATTTAGCAGATGAACTTAAAACTAGGGCAAAAAATTTAGAGTCATTAATGGCTCAACCTGCCTATAAAAACGAAGCGCTTAAAGAACAGGTGCGAACGCTTTTTAAAGAAGTGGCTAGGCTAAAGTCAAGAATTGAATTTCTTGAAAGGGAAAACGAGCAGCGATTCATAAAAGAAATAAACACACAAGATTTTTTTCAGCCAAATGAAGTATCTATCCCCTCATTTGATGAAAAACTATTTAAAAAAGCGCTTCTCATTATAGAGGAAAATATCAGTAACGAATTTTTTAATATTTCTGCATTTTGTTCTGAACTAGGTGTTAGTCGTACATTGTTGTTCTTAAAGGTTAAAACATGGACAAACTTTACTCCAAACGATTTAATAAAACATTATCGCATGAGACGTGCTGTACAATTACTTGAAAAAGGCAAAATGATTATTTCAGAAGTAAGCTATCATGTTGGATATAAAAACCCAAAATATTTCAGTATGTGTTTTAGTGAAAAATTTGGTCTTACTCCTAGTCAATTTCAAAAAAAATACGCGATCTAATGCTTTAAATTTACTGAAATTAAAAAGCATTTAACAACTTAAGTTAATCTTAACAACCATGATCTTTAGCCAAAATAAAAATTATTATTTTCTCTTGATTTTTTTAGCCCTTATATTATCGGGGTGCTCAAGAAAAAAAGAAGATGCTAAATCGGATATAGAAATACTTTTAGAAAAGAGGTATGAAAAATTACTAACATACTCGGTTGATTCATTAGCATTCCCAAGAAGCTATTCTTACAAAGCAAATGCTATTAAAAAAGTTCCTTCTAAAGATTGGACTAGCGGATTTTTTGCAGGTAACCTTTGGCACTTATACTCCTTAACTGGAAATCAAGATTACATCGAAAAAGCCGAGGAGTGGACAGCATTTATTGAAAAGGAAAAGTTTAATAATCGCACCCACGACATGGGTTTTAAGGTGTACAACAGTTTTGGCAACGGACTCAAAATAAAAGAGAACAAACGGTACAAAAATATTATTGTTGAAAGTGCCAAAACGTTAAGTACTCGATTTGATGAAAATATTAAAAGTATTCGCTCTTGGGATTTCAACAAAGAAGTATGGCAATTTCCAGTAATCATTGACAACATGATGAACTTAGAACTACTTTTCGAAGCAACTAAAATTTCAGGGGATAGTAGCTTTCATAAGTTAGCAGTTACCCATGCAAACACCACATTAAAACACCATTTTAAAGCAGACAATAGTTGCTATCACGTGGTAGATTATGATACCCTGACATACCAACCCAGAATGAAAGTCACACATCAAGGGATTAATGATGAGTCTTCATGGGCGCGCGGTCACGGTTGGGGGATTTATGGCTATACACTTGCCTACCGATATACCAAAGATACTAGGTACCTAAATCGTGCCATTGCCACAGCTGAATATTTCTTAAATCACAAAAATTTACCAAAAGACGGAATACCATACTGGGATTTTGATGACCCTGCCATTCCAAATGCGCCAAGAGATGTTTCTGCTGGAACAATTGTAGCCGCTGCTATGGTTGAAATTTATGGATATACACAAGAGGAAAAATACTTGGATTACAGTAAAAAAGTGATGACGAGCCTAAAATCACCAGATTATATTTTGGCATCTGATTTCGATGCACCTTTTATACTAGATCACAGTACAGGAAACTGGCCAAAAAAAGATGAGATAGATGAGCCCATTGCATATGGAGATTACTATTTTCTTGAAACCCTAATTAGACTTAAAAATATTAATTAATGAAGTCTCGCTATAACAACTTTGCATTCATTTATACCCTAATCCTTGCTTTTATTACAAGCTCGTGTAATTTGATTTCTGATAAGGTGTTACGACAAACGACTAACATTAACAAAGGTTGGGAATATCTAGAGTATAATGCAGAAACGCCTGATGCTGCACTTGCCAATGAAAATTGGAAAGACATTGATCTACCACATACTTGGAATGCTATTGATGCAACAGACTTAGCGCCGGGCTACAGAAGAGACGGCAGCTGGTATCGGAAAGACATTGAAATCTCAAACATTAGCGCGGGTCAAGTTTTTCAGCTATACTTTGAGGGGGTCAACATTACATCTAAGGTTTATGTGAATGGTAAGAATGTTGGTCAACACATTGGTGGGTATATTGGGTTTAACCTAGATATTACAGATGCAGTTAAGGAAGGTAAAAATCAAATTTTGGTGTATGCAAACAATGGCTATAATCCAGAAGTTATCCCTTCACAAAAGAGTGATTTTTTCATATATGGGGGCATCACACGTGATGTTTGGTTAAAAACACTTCCTGCTGAGCACGTAAATGATTTAAAAATTACCACACCCAAAGTGACAAGCAGTAATGCAGCATTGAATGCAAAAGTGTTGATTACAAATCCTAAAAATAATAAACTATCGGTTGAGGCAGTACTTACTGACAATGACGGAAATATGGTCAAAACAGCTGTATTTGATGTGGTGGATAATTCGGCGGATATCAACTTTACCAATATCACAAATCCCAATCTTTGGGATACAAAAAACCCATATCTGTATAATCTTACTGTAGCACTTGTAAAAGATGGTAAAACAATTGACGAGTTAAATGAAAATTTTGGTTTTCGTTGGTTTGAGTTTAAGGATTATGGAGCGTTTTACCTTAACGGAAAGCGCTTAAAACTTAGAGGTACGCATCGGCATGAAGAACACGCAGGAGTTGGCTCAGCAATGAGTAATATACAACACCGGACAGACATGGAACTTATCAAAGAGATGGGTGCTAATTTCGTTCGACTTGCACATTATCCTCAAGATCCTGAAATCTATAAGGCTTGCGATGAGTTGGGCATACTTGTTTGGGACGAATTACCGTGGTGCCGTGGGGGTTTGGGCAACGATGCGTGGAAAAAGAACACCAAATATATGCTCAAAGAAATTATAGAACAAAATTATAACCACCCCAGTGTAATTCTTTGGTCCTTAGGAAATGAAATTTATTGGTTACCCGATTTTGAAGGAGGTGATGATATTGATCAATTAAAAGATTACCTCTCAGAACTAAACGACTATGCACACAAGCTAGACCCAACACGAAAAACAGCCATCAGAAAGTTTTATGAGGGCTCAGATATCGTGGATGTTTTTTCACCATCCATATGGTCTGGATGGTATTCTGGAAGTTATAAGAGTTATCAAAAAGCCGTTGACAAATACAAAAAAGAATACAAACATTTTTTACATACCGAGTATGGCGGTTCTAGTCATGTGGGAAGACACACAGAAAACCCCATCACTGGTGAAGGCAAAATCCAAGCCGATGGCTGGGAAGAAGCCATTGTACAAAATGATGTTCCTAATATTGCAAAAGTTGGCGATTGGAGTGAAAACTATATTGTCGATTTATTTGATTGGCACTTGCGCATTAGTGAAAATGACACCGCATTTGTAGGGAACGCGCAGTGGGCATTCAAGGATTTTGGAACACCATTACGCCCTGAAAATGCAATACCCTATATTAATCAAAAGGGCTTGGTAGATAGAAACAACAACCCTAAAGATGCTTTTTATGTGTTTAAAAGCTATTGGAATGACACTACACCTTTTGCCTATATTGAGTCGCATACATGGACAGAACGTCAAGGGCCAAAAGGGTTAAAACGTGCTGTTAGTGTATATAGTAACTGCCAAGAAGTTGAGCTGTTTTTAAATGGTAAAAGCATGGGCACAAAAAAAAGAAATATTAAGAGCTTCCCAGCAGCAGGACTAAATTGGAATGTTCCCTTTACGGATGGAGAAAATGTGCTTGAAGCTGTCGGAAAAATATCCTCTGGCAACGAAGTAAGGGACAAATTAAAGGTCAACTACAGATTTACAAAAAATGGAACCGCAAAAAGCCTTGCATTAGAGTACACCCAATTGGATAATGGAAATTATTTGGTCATGGCAACGGCGCGTGACAAAAATGGTCTTCGCGTGTTGGACTTTGAAGAACGTGTATATTTTCAATGTTTATCAGGTGGAATTACACTCAGAGCTATGGGCACTCCAACAGGTAGTGAAGTTATAGAAATGGCTAATGGAAGAGCATCAATTGAAGTAGTAAGAGCAAATAAAAATATACCCTTAAAAATGATGGTGCTAAGCCAAAATTTCAAAGGTACTTATCTAACTATTGAATGAACTTAAATGAATATAGCATTACAATAAACTAAAAATACGTACGATTTTACTCCTTTTTAATATTATATTAACCTAAAATCAAACTAAATTTATACATTAAAATACCACTTTTATGAAAAAATATTTACATACTTATATTACACTCTCACTTTTCTTGTCTTTTTCTTCTTTTGCACAATTTGACGGAATTCCGACAGGGAGTGGTTATTATATCAATAAATTGATACCCAGTCCTTCAGGTGGAGATTTATCTGCGGAGTATATTGAAATCAGAGGGACAGCAAATGAAATTATTCCTTCCGATTTATACTTAATTGTTATTGAGGGTGATGGAGAATCTGGTTCCCTTGGTAAGGTTACTGAGGCAATTAGCCTAGGTGATGGTACAAGAAGCTTTGGTTCTAATGGTGTTTTTGCTATTGTTAGTAATTATCAAGAACTAGGAACATCTACTACTTTTACAAACGGTTATGCCGCGTTAATTGATCAAGCTGCTACTGTTCTTGTCATTGAACTTAGCGGAACTGACAGTGACGGAGATAGAAATGATAGTGGCGATGTTTCAACAAAAACACCAGATATAGGATATGATGGTAATCTATCTGATGGAACAGCTACTTACATGTTGGTTAGTTCTACCTCAAATCCTAAAAATGTTCGTATCGATGGTGCAACTACAGCAGAAGCTGATGGGATTATCGACAATACTGGAGATCACACTTCATGGACTCTTTATGACTCATATTCTTTTTTAGATGACGATGGTAATGAATATGCTTACGGTCAAATTATATTTGTCGAGGATTCTGCCATCTTGGGTACTATTAATACAACCACAAGTGCGACGGTTGTTAATTTTGATATTATATCAGAGCCAACAATGGTACTTCGCCAGGGAACTAACACAGGTTATACAATTGCAAGCGATTGGGTAGCGGCATGTAAAGGCAGTGGTGGTGGGCCACAATGGCAATTTAGCGGTACAGGCGGTAATGTTCAACCCGATGCATTCGTAGGTTGGGATGATTTGTACCTTTACTATGGTAAAGTAAATCCTACTGCACTAACCCTTTCTGTTTCGGATTTTTCATCAAATGGAATTTTAGCCTACCCTAACCCAACTGAAGGTATGGTTCATATTTCTGGAAAAGAATCAGTTGATGCCATTCGCGTGTTTAATATAAGTGGTCAACTTATAAAGGAAGTTACAAATACCAACGCACTTGACTTAACGAGTCAACGAAGTGGCCTATACATGATTGAAATTGAAGACAAAGGAAAAACATCCGTTAGCAAACTAATAAAACGCTAAACTTTTTTCAGACTAATTCTAAAAGCACCCTAGATGGGTGCTTTTTTTATATATAAGATATAAGAATTAGTAAATCAGACCAATATTACCTACTCCGTTTTTGTCTTTCAATAAAGGAGACTTTTCATCTGGGATGTATGCATTCTCATCAGACCACTTTGGTTTTTTGTACAACACATTAGTGTCCATAGCACCCTTTAAAAATTTAGGGAAACCTACGTCATAGAAAAGGCAATTATCAATCTTGTTTGCAGCACCAGAGAGGCGCAATGGGATTTGTATTTTATAACTATTCACAAATACAGAATTTGTAATGCTTACCTTATGTATTCCATTAGATACTATAATTTTTCCTTTCTCACTGTTGTAAACATTATCAAATACACATCGGTCAATGATAAGCTCCCCACCGAGCAGGTTTATGTCGGGTGTTGTTCTTAAATAATTTACCGCGTGCTCTTCAATATCCTTAAAAACTGTATTGTTGAGTATAATAACATTTGCGTTGTATTTGCCTATGTTATCTTTATCATAAGATAAATTAAGCCCACGATAGCTAT
>JAQWKF010000023.1 GCA_029247985.1 Flavobacteriaceae bacterium | reverse complement strand
AATGATAAGAAAATATGTTTGGCAACCTTGCGATATATTCTATATTTGCAATCCGTTTAACGGGGTGTAGCGTAGCCCGGTCATCGCGCCTGCTTTGGGAGCAGGAGGTCGCAGGTTCGAATCCTGCCACCCCGACAAAATAAATTGGGATTTCTTTGATATAATCAACGTGTCCCAATTATTCTACCGATTATCATTCGGGATGTGGCGCAGCCTGGTAGCGCACACGCATGGGGTGCGTGGGGTCGCAGGTTCAAATCCTGTCATCCCGACTTTTTCTAAAACAACTTATTATAACATTTTACATATGCGGCGTTATTTTCAATACTTTTAACCCCGTGAGCTTTACTGCACCATATGATCAATAAAAATTACGATATACTGATTGTAGGCGGAGGTGCTGCTGGTTTTTTTTCTGCAATCAATACTGCCCAAAAAAATCCAGAATTAAGGATTGGTATTTTAGAGCGCGGAAGCAACGTGTTGTCTAAAGTGAAAATTTCTGGAGGTGGACGCTGCAACGTAACCCATGCCGAATTTGAACCAAAGCCCCTATCATCAAAATATCCAAGAGGACAGAAAGAATTATTAGGGCCTTTTCATACATTCATGACAGGTGATACCATGCAATGGTTTGAGGAACGAGGTGTTCGATTAAAAATTGAAGAAGATGGACGTGTATTTCCAGAATCCAATTCCGCTCAGACAATTATTGATTGCTTCACATCAGAAGCTGATAAATACAATATTGATGTATTGCTTAATCATTCTGTTCAAGACATAATTGCCTCTAATAAAAGGTGGGAACTATTAACACCCAAGGGAGCTTTTAGCGCCGAAAAAATACTCATTGCAACAGGTAGCAGTCCAAAAATATGGACATTACTAGAGGAATTGGGGCATCAAGTTGTAACGGCTGTACCCTCGTTGTTTACGTTTTCCATTTCAGATCCTCGTTTAAAATCAATCCCAGGAGTTGTGGCAAAACACGTCGAATTGGCCGTTAGCGACAGCGCATTAACTTCATCTGGACCGTTGCTAATTACGCATACTGGCATAAGCGCCCCTACTGTTCTCAAATTGTCAGCCTATGGAGCTATTGAACTAGCAAGACGCAACTATAATTTTGATTTGACCATTAATTTTATTGCACAAGATTTTACAATTTGTTTACAGCTTTTAGAGAGCTATAAATATGAAAATCCAAAAAAATTAGTCCGTAAATCTGCGCTATATGAGTTGCCAAAACGCTTATGGGAACAGCTCATCATTGGAGCTGATTTTCCCAACGACATCAAATGGGCAGAAACAAATCAAAAACAACTTCAAAAACTCGCCACACAGCTAACTTCTGCAGTATTTAAGGTAACGGGGAAAAGCACCTTCAAAGAAGAATTTGTTACGGCTGGAGGTGTAGCACTCAAAGAAATTAACTTCAAAACCTTTGAGAGTAAGATTCATAAAAATTTATTTTTCGCAGGTGAAGTCCTCAATATTGATGCCGTTACTGGAGGTTTTAATTTTCAAAATGCTTGGACAGGTGCATTTATTGCCGCACAAAAAATGGGTGAACATCCCAATCCGATTTAGAAAAACAAGGAGTTTTATCGTTTATTTTTCTGTTAACATTTAACAGTTTAGAGAGGCATACGATCAATAATGGAAACTTATCTTTACAAAAACATCGATTCGTGATAATTGGAATTAGTGGCGGTACAGGTGCGGGCAAAACGACCCTGGTTAATTATGCAGCAAACCTGCTGGGTAAAAACGAGACACTTATACTCTCTCAAGATCGGTACTATAAGCACTTGCCAGCATTGTCATTTGAAGAACGTTGTCTAATCAACTTCGATCATCCCGATGCACTTGATTTGGATTTACTCGCGGCTCATGTTATGCAACTTCAAAGGGGTAACTCAATAAAAAGTCCTGTGTATTCGTTTGAACAACACTTACGTATGGATGAAATTGAAGTTTTTCATCCAAAAAAATATATTTTAATTGAAGGTATTTTGGTGTTTGCTCATGCCCCACTTCGTGAATTATTTGACTATAAAGTGTATATTGATGCTGATATTGACAAGCGTATTGAAAGACGTGTGAAGCGTGACTTAAGTACGAGAGGTAGAACAAAAGAGGAAGTGTTAGCACGTTTTGAAAACACGCTACACGCCATGCACAACCAGTTTATAGCGCCACATCTAAGCGCATCAGATTTGGTTATAAAAAACAACGATTTGAATTTTGCAAAGGATCAAATACAAGAGTGGATTGAAACAGTAATCAGATGAAAAAGCTTTTTAAAAACCCATGGTTTAAGCTAGCAACAAACCTGTATGCCTTAATTGGGGTGTTCTTTGTAGTTTGGATGGTTTTTCTAGATTCCAATTCGCTGCTCATCTACTTTAGTCTTGAGCGTAAATTATCGGAATTAGAAAGACAAAAAAGCACTTTGGAAGAAAGTATTGCTATAGATAGAAAAACGCTTCTACAGTTGAGCGACTCCATAGAAATGGAACGCTATGCGAGGGAGCGTTATTTGATGAAAAGAAAGAATGAAGATGTGTATCTCATTGAGTATGCAGATACCATTAATTGATTAACTAAATAAAACAACATGAAACACGCAGAACAAATGTTACGGGACGATGCATTAGCTGGAAAAGTTATAGTCGTAACTGGCGGCGGAAGCGGGCTGGGGAAGTCAATGACCCGTTATTTCCTAAAACTTGGCGCTAAAGTTGCCATAACTTCTCGTAATATTGAAAAGCTAGAAACAACCGCGCAGGAATTAATGCAAGCTACTGGGGGCGATTGTTATGCCGTGGCGTGTGATGTTCGCAACATTGACGAAGTTGAGTCCATGCACAAACAAGTGTTAGAAAAATATGGCCCTGTAGACGTATTAGTCAATAACGCAGCAGGCAATTTTATTGCTCCTACCGAGCGATTGTCTTCAAATGCCTTTGATACGATTTTAGACATTGTACTCAAGGGAACAAAAAACTGTACGCTAACATTTGGCAAGCATTGGATAAAAACCAAGCAACAAAATACCAACGTGCTCAATATCGTAACCACCTATGCATTTACAGGTTCGGGCTATGTAGTTCCTTCTGCTTGTGCCAAAGCAGGGGTTTTGGCCATGACACGTTCATTGGCTGTTGAATGGGCCAAATACGGTATGCGTTTTAATGCTGTTGCCCCCGGACCATTCCCAACCAAAGGCGCATGGGATCGCTTATTGCCCGCGCCAATTAAAAAGAAATTTGATCCAAAAAAACGTATTCCAATTGGAAGAGTCGGAGAGCACCAAGAGCTAGCCAATCTTGTTGCCTATATGGTGTCCGATTTTGGTGCCTACCTCAACGGGGAAGTAATCACCCTAGACGGAGGGGAATGGTTAAAAGGCGCTGGTCAGTTTAACAATTTAGAGCAGGTTAAAAAAACCATGTGGGACTTATTAGAGCTTGCTATTAGGAAGAAAAAATAGTTAACATAAATTTGGTACAAACTACTGCATTTTAGTAGTATTTTTACACTTCATTAGTTTAGATGGGAAACATTATTGCCATAGCGAATCAGAAAGGAGGGGTTGGAAAAACAACTACTTCTGTAAATCTTGCCGCTTCACTTGGTGTTCTTGAAAAAAAGGTACTCCTCGTTGATGCCGACCCACAAGCGAACGCTACTTCTGGACTAGGCATTGAAGTGGATGCTGTTGAAAAAGGATCTTATCAAGTATTAGAGCATACCGTCACTGCCAAAGAAGCTATTGTAGCTACAAACTCACCAAATCTAGACCTAATACCAGCACATATTGATCTGGTTGCAATCGAAATTGAACTGGTTGATAAAACCAATCGGGAAATGATGCTTCGCAAGGCATTGGAGCCAATTAAAGATGATTACGATTACATTTTTATTGACTGTGCTCCATCGCTTGGACTCATTACATTAAATGCGCTTACGGCTGCTAATTCGGTTATCATTCCAATTCAATGCGAATACTTTGCTTTAGAGGGCTTAGGCAAATTATTGAATACCATAAAAAGCATCCAGAAAATCCACAATGCAGATCTTGGTATTGAGGGCATGCTACTGACCATGTACGACTCAAGGCTACGCCTATCTAACCAAGTGGTTGATGAAGTAAAAAAACATTTTGGGAATATGGTGTTTAGCACCATTATCCAAAGAAACGTAAAGCTTGGCGAAGCACCCAGCTTTGGAGAAACAATTATTGATTATGATGCCACCAGCAAAGGTGCTTCTAGCTATTTGAAGCTGGCACAAGAACTAATCAACAAAAAAAAGTAATATGGCAAAAGCAAAAAAAAGGCAAGCCATGGGACGTGGACTATCGGCACTACTCCCAACAGAAGAAAATCTTGCTCAAGGCAGTGTAGAGGGAAAGGTTATTGAGCTCCCCTTAGATCAAATCGAAACCAATCCTTTTCAACCGCGAACCCAATTCAATCCAGATACTTTAGCAGAACTGGCTTCGTCTATTTCTGAGCTTGGCGTTATCCAACCCATAACGGTACGTAAACTAAATGACAACCGCTATCAATTGGTTTCTGGAGAGCGACGCTTCCGGGCTTCACAGTCTATTCTTCTGAAATCCATTCCCGCCTTTGTTCGCACAGCAAACGATCAAGAGTCATTAGAGATGGCATTGGTTGAAAACATCCAAAGAGATGATTTAGATCCTATTGAAATTGCATTAAGTTATGACAGGCTTATCAATGAAATTAAGCTTACACAAGAGCAAATGAGCAAACGCGTTGGAAAAAAGAGATCAACCGTTACCAATTACTTGCGTTTGTTGCACTTAGATCCCATCATTCAGTCAGGCATTAGGGATGGTTTTATAAGTATGGGACACGGACGTGCATTACTCAGCTTAGCAGACAAGCAAGAACAGTTAAAGTTGTATAAAAAAATTGTCGCAACTGGGATGTCTGTAAGAGCTACAGAACAAGCGGTAAAACCAAAAAAAACCAAAACCGCATCTACCCAAAATTATACATCTAATCACCTAGATGCATTTAAAAACTTTTTCGATGCACCTGTGCAAACTACTGTTGACAAGAATGGTGCAGGGAAAATCATAATTTCTTTCGCTTCCAAAAAGGAATTTGAAAACATTCGTAAAAAAATAAAATAGTGAAGCGTCTCCTCCTATTCTTACTTATATCATGTTGTGGTTGTTTCGTGTTTGGACAACAAATTATAGTGGACGATATACGTAAATTAGAAAACGAAGACCCCCTAAGACCCGCAAAAGCAGCTTTTTATTCAGCAGTACTTCCTGGGCTAGGGCAAGCATACAACAAACGCTATTGGAAAATTCCCCTTGTTTATGGAGCTATTGGAGCTTCAATATACACCTATGATCAAAATCATAAAAACTACTTGCGCTATCGAAACGCCTACAAAAGAAGAATTGCAGGATATAACGATGATGAATTTCAAAGCCTTATCACAAGCACTGACCGTTTAGTAGACGGTCAAGATTTTTATAAACGCAACAGAGATCGTTCCATGATTTTTATCTTGGGTTTTTATTTTCTTAATATCTTGGATGCCAATATAGACGCCCACTTAAAACAATACAACGTAAACAGCGATTTGACTGTAAAACCCTATTTTGATGTTGCGCCTGTTGGTGCACAACCAGTAGCGGGAATGCGAGTCGCATTAACTTTTTAATATGAAAATAGCCCTATTAGGATATGGAAGAATGGGTAAGGCCATTGAAAACATCGCAAAGTCAAGAGGTCATAAAATTGTTGCCATTATAGACAAGGATAATCCAAAAGACTCCTTGAATGGTGCTGAAGTAGCCATAAACTTTAGTGTTCCATCCGCTGCAGTATCAAACATTACGCATGCCCTAAACGAAGGCGTAGCTGTTGTTTGCGGCACAACAGGCTGGCTTGATAGCCGTGCGGATATCGAATCAAGGTGTGCGTCAAAAAAGGGCGCTTTTTTATATGCCTCAAACTTCAGTTTAGGGGTAAATATATTTTTTGCACTCAATGAAAAGCTCGCACAAATGATGGGGCAGCACAAACAGTACAATGCTAGCCTAACAGAAATACACCACACCCAAAAGCTAGATGCGCCTAGTGGCACAGCCATCACGCTTGCAGAAGGTGTTTTGCCATATATTGATAAAAACACATGGGCATTGGAAGAAGATGCAAAAGAAAGGGATCTACCCATACGGGCAGAGCGCTTGCCAGACGTTCCAGGCACACATACCGTTGATTATAACTCGCCAACAGATAAAATTAGTATTGAGCATATTGCACACAATCGGGATGGTTTTGCCTTGGGAGCCGTTGTTGCTGCCGAGTGGGTTAATGGCAAAAGCGGTATTTTTACAATGAAAGATGTTTTAAACATAACTTAAATCTCCAAATTATGACTCTATCGCAATGGGCACTGTTTGTTTTGCTCTGTCAAGTTCTCATGTTTGTCAAACTGTGGAAATTATATAAAAAAGCAGGCTATGCTCCCTATTTGGCAGCTATTCCCTTTTATAACTCCGTTGTTTTACTTCGAATCATCGGACGCCCCTCTTGGTGGGTGGTGCTGTTGTACTTCCCTATTGTAAATCTGTTAATGCTCCCTGTTGTATGGGTAGAAACGGCAAGGAAATTTGGTAAAGACTCACTAACAGACTCCCTCTTGGCTTGGGCAACCCTAGGACTGTACGGCTTCTATATAAACTACGCCAGTGACGTACACTATAACCCAGAGCAGTCCATAGCACCAAAAACAAAATTTGGTCAATTTATTGGTTCAATAGTATATGCTGTGGTAATTGCTACTGTTGTACATGCTTATTTTATGCAACCTTATATTATTCCAACAGGATCATTAGAAAAATCATTATTGGTAGGAGATTTTCTATTGGTCAGCAAATTCCATTATGGCGCCCGAGCACCACAGACGGTGGTCTCGTTTCCTATGGTTCACGATACCATACCATTGATCAAAACAAGATCCTATTTAAAAAAACCACAACTCCCCTATTTAAGACTCCCTGGGCTGCAGCAAATAAAAAGAAACGACATTGTCGTATTTAGTTGGCCTGCAGATACCGTAAGGCAATTTTTTAAAAAAGAAGCCGGTGTTGTAAAGCCCATTGACAAAAAATCCAATTATGTAAAACGTTGTGTTGCGATTCCTGGGGATACACTCAGCATAATAGATGGCATCATACACATTAACGGAGTGGAATCTAATATGCCTGACCGAGCTAAGCCCATTTTCGGCTACAGGGCTTACAACGCAAAGGGAATCTCTGCCAGAAGGCTCATCAATGCAGGGTATGACGACCTTACACGAAAGTTTTTAATCACAAACATTACCCAACCCATACTTGATGCACTAAGGCCTCATTTATTGATGATAGCCAATCCAGATCCTAATAATTATCAGGTGCTTACTGGAGCTAGAGGTTTGCCCCTTAACATTGTACAGCAATACCGTATTCAGGCCAAGGAGTTGTTAGAAACCCAGAAAAGCCTATTTCTAACACTAAAAGAAGCAAAGGAATTGCCAAATCAGTTGAAGTTAGACAGCCTAAAACGAAACATCAATACTACGCGAACCTATAATGATGTCTATTTTCCAAATAATGTACGCTATAACTGGAACGAAGATCAATTTGGACCTCTTGTCATGCCAGAGAAAGGGGTTACCGTAAGCTTAAATCCAAAAAATGTAGCGCTCTATAAAAAGATTATATCAGATTATGAATTTAATGATCTAGAGATTAATGGCGATAATATCAAGATTAATGGAGTACAGGCAGACAGCTATACCTTTAAACAAGGGTATTACTGGATGATGGGTGATAACCGTCACCGTTCTGAAGACAGTCGCTTTTGGGGGTTTGTTCCAGAAGATCACGTAGTTGGAAAACCAGTCTTTATATGGATGAGCATTGATGGCTTTATGGATGGATTCCGCAATTGGAACATACGTTGGGATAGGGTATTTACCACTGTTGGTGGCTCAGGAAAACCTGTATCTTATCGTTGGTACTTTGCTGCCTTTGTAGCTATTTGGCAAGGGGTTGCATGGTATAGAAGGCGTTCTAAAAAAGCATAAATGAGTTCAGTAGTTGTTGCGCCCTTAGCGTATACGGGATCTATTGGCTTGTGGTCGCTTATGACGACTGCACAGACACTTATCATAGAGCAATACGACTATTATCAAAAGCAAACGCTTCGAAACAGAACGTACATACACGGTGCAAACGGAAAATTATTGCTGTCAATCCCTGTTAAGCATCTTGGAAAAATAGGGCATCAATACTACCATAATGTTAAAATAGAAAATAGTTTTGCTTGGCAAAAACAACATTGGAAATCCATACAATCAGCCTATCGATCCTCTCCCTATTTTGAGTTTTACGAGGATGATTTGGCTGTTTTTTACAAAACTGAATTTTCATCACTTTATACATTTAACAAAGCTTATCTTGAAGTACTATTGAAGCTTATGGGTTGGGAGCCTAGGCTTTTGTATACCCAAAGCTATGAAACTACTACCGCTGATACAGACATAAGAGCGCAAATAGAACAAAAGAACAATACTGCTGATTTAGCACTCAAGTATACCCAGGTCTTTGAAGAAAAAAATGGATTTATACCTAATTTATCTATAATAGACTTGCTGTTTAATGAAGGGCCAAATACCTTGACATTGTTAAAAGGGCGTGTTTAGTTAAAAAAAACTACATTTAATAACCAAACCCCAAAAAATGAAAGAACCTAAAATAATTGGTATTGGCGGTATTTTTTTCAAAGCAAAGTCGGCAGAAAATCTTCAAAAATGGTATCAAAACCAACTTGGACTTGTGCTGAATCCATATGGTGCTACCTTTGAAATGCGTCATTCCAAAAACCCCGCAAAAGCAAAATACATTCACTGGAATATTTTTCCCAATGACACAGAATACTTTGAGCCTTCTGAAAAAGACTTTATGATAAATTACCGTGTTCAAGAAATTGAAGCCTTGGTAAAAAAACTAAAGAGTACTGGTGTTACCATCATCGATAAAATAAGTACTTATCCCTATGGCAAGTTTGTGCATATTCTCGATCCTGAAGAAAATATAATAGAACTATGGGAGCCAAAAGAAGATTTTATCGACACCCTACAAGTACCCACAAATAAATAAAAAGCAGGCCATAAGCCGGATTCTGTCGTGCCTTATCATTAATCTAGGCGATGCATTACTGCAACGCTCAATCCGCCTACCCTCCAACTTGGACGCGCTATCCTAAACGTTGGTTTACATGGC
>JAQWKF010000145.1 GCA_029247985.1 Flavobacteriaceae bacterium | reverse complement strand
CGGCAAGGTCATCCCTTTGACCTTATCCTACCAAGTATTTGGTAAGCAGCTGCACGAAGCGCCTGTTGTTTTGGTAAATCATTCCCTGACCGGAAATTCAAATGTGTCTGGCGAAGAGGGGTGGTGGAGCGATATTATCGGTCCAAAGAAGTTGATTGATACAGAAGTGTACAGCGTTATTGCCTTTAATTTCCCTGGTAATGGCTTTGATGATAGTTTTTTAAGTTCCTATGAAGATTGGATTTTGCGCGACGTCTCTGAAGCCTTTAAAGTAGTTTTAGACGAACTCGGCGTTTCCGAACTCTTTGCTGCTATTGGAGGATCTATTGGAGGAGCATTGGCATGGGAAATGGCAGTATCATATCCACACTTTATTCACAATGTCATTCCTATTGCTTGTCATTGGGAAGCTTCAGACTGGATTTTGGCAAATGTTATGCTACAAGACCGTTTGCTGCACAATTCCCAAAATCCACTTGAGGATGCGCGTATTCACGCCATGTTGTGTTACAGAACACCACAATCTTTGAAATTTCGATTCGATCGCACCATCAACAAGGACCAAAATAGATTTAATGTCGAAACATGGATGCTGTATCATGGCGATAAGTTGGCTGATCGCTTTGATATTAGAGCTTATAAATTAATGAATCATTTGTTGGGCACTGTTAATATTTGCCACCAACGTGATTCCTTTGAAACTTTAGTAGAAAAAATAACAGGTAATATTTTTATTGTTTCCATTGATACCGACTTGTTTTTTACCCATGAAGATAACAGAGACACCTACCGCCGATTGTTAAATGTTAAGCCCAATGTCTTTTTTAAGACCATCAACTCAATACATGGACACGATGCCTTTTTGATTGAACACGATCAATTGATAAATTTATTACAAGAAGTATTCACTCCAATTCAAGAACATGTATGAATGTAAAACTCACCCATCAGTCTGGCTATCTCGCTACAATCGAAAACGATAATGGCTATCAAATAGCTATTGATAATAAATCTGTTGAAAACCCAAAGGGAGCAAGCCCAATGGAATTGATGCTTATGGGAGTAGCAGGTTGTTCTAGCATTGATATTATTTCAATTCTAAACAAGCAAAAAGTAGTTTTTGACAGTTTGAAAATTGATGTTAACGGCGACCGAATAGATAAACCCGCACCATCACTTTTTACAAAAGTGCATGCAACAGTACGTGTGACAGGAGATGTAAAGCCTGAAAAAATTTACCGGGCAGCTGAATTATCATTTACAAAGTATTGCTCTGTTTCTCTAACATTAGCAGCTACTGCAGCGGTGAGCTTTTCTGTAATTGTAAACAACACGCCTTATGATCCCAAGAAGATTTGAAACCAACGCTGTTCGTACGCAGGTAGCTAAATCCCAGCACGACGAGCATAGTGTGCCGCTTTATCTAACCTCTAGCTTTGTTTTTGACGATGCGGAGGAGATGCGGGCCTCTTTTGCTGATGAAAAGCAACGGAACATATATAGCCGATTTACAAATCCCAACACTAACGAATTTGTTGAGAAAATTTGTCAAATGGAAGGAGCACCTGACGGCTGTGCTTTCGCTACGGGAATGGCTGCCGTATTTGGCACTTTTGCAGCACTACTAAACAGTGGTGACCATATCCTTTCTGCCCGAGCTGTTTTTGGCTCCACACACGGATTGTTCACCAAAATTTTTCCCAAGTGGAATATTGAAACCACTTATTTTGATATTGAGGACTTGGATAATTTTGATGCGCTTGTTACACCCAAAACCAAGATGATTTATGCCGAATCACCAACCAATCCTGGCTTGCAGATTTTAGACTTAGAGCGTTTGGGTGCTTTGGCAAAAAAGCACAACCTTATACTGGTTATTGATAACTGTTTTGCTACACCGTACTTGCAACAACCCATTGCCTTTGGTGCCGATTTGGTCATCCACTCAGCTACCAAACTTATGGATGGTCAGGGTAGGGTACTTGGAGGGGTAACGGTTGGCCGTACAGATCTTATTCACGAAATCAATGCCTTTGCTCGAACCACTGGACCTGCGATGTCTCCTTTCAATGCTTGGACGCTTTCCAAGAGCCTGGAAACCTTATCCGTTCGAGTGGATCGTCATTGTGACAATGCTGAAAAAATCACAACATTTTTAATGCAACACCAAGCTGTAGAAGCGGTGCGTTATCCTTTCCACAAGGATCACCCTCAATATGATATTGCCAAAAAGCAAATGAAACGCGGCGGGAATATCATTACCATTCAAGTGAAAGGCGGTATAGAGGGCGGTAAAAAGTTCATGGATAGGGTAAAGATGTGTTCGCGTTCTTCAAACCTAGGCGACTCTCGTACCATAGTCACGCAACCCGCAATTTCCACACACAACAAGCTAAGTGAGGCAGATCGTTTGGCTGTTAATATTACAGACGGACTTGTGCGTATTTCTGTTGGCTTGGAACATCCAGACGATATTATCCAAGACCTAAAACAAGCTCTTGACAACTTAAAATGATACGTTTAGAAGCCCTTTTATCAAAAAAAATCATGGTGCTTGACGGTGCTATGGGCACCATGTTGCAGGCCTATAATTTTGATGAACAGGATTTTCGAGGGACTCAATTCAAAAACCACCATATACCACTTGTTGGTAATAACGATTTGCTTTCCATTACGCAACCCGATGCCATTTATGAGGTGCACGCCAAGTATTTGGAAGCCGGGGCAGATATTATTGAAACCAACACTTTTTCAGGCACTACCATCGCCATGTCCGATTATGCATTGGAAGATTACGTGACTGAGCTTAACGTAGCCTCGGCACAAATTGCACGTAAGGCTGCGGACGATTATACCGCCAA
>JAQWKF010000141.1 GCA_029247985.1 Flavobacteriaceae bacterium | reverse complement strand
GTAATAATACGATTTTGTATTGAATAGGTATTTTACTTTGCTAAATATACTTACATACCCGTACATTTGTAACAAATTAAGTTAAATGAATCAATTTGATGTTGCCGTAATTGGATCTGGTCCCGGGGGCTATGTTGCCGCTATCCGCTGCGCACAACTGGGAATGAAAACCGCCCTAATCGAAAAAGAAGCTACCTTAGGAGGAACCTGCCTTAATGTGGGGTGCATCCCTTCTAAATCCTTGTTGGATTCTTCACATCACTACGAAACAGCTACCAAAGACTTTGCTGCACATGGCATAGATGTCAAAGGAGCTATTGAGGTTAATTTTCCTCAAATGATTGCACGGAAGCGCGAAGTGGTATCTACCACTGTCAAAGGCATTGATTATTTGATGGACAAAAACAAAATTACCGTACTAAAGGGGTTGGGCGCTTTTGAAGACGCAACCCATATCAAAATTACAGGTAAGGATGCGCAGGTCATTGAGGCCAAAAACACCATTATTGCTACAGGATCAACACCTGGTAGCTTGCCCTTTATTGATGTAGACAAAGAACGCGTTATTACATCTACTGAAGCCTTAGAGCTTGCTGAAATCCCCAAGCATCTTGTGGTTATTGGTGGTGGCGTGATCGGACTAGAGCTAGGTCAGGTTTACCGCCGATTGGGCGCTGAGGTTAGTGTTATTGAATATGCAGACCGTATCAGCCCAGTACTAGATGCGGCACTTTCCAAAGAATTGATGAAAGTAATGAAAAAGCAAGGGGTAAAATTCCATCTTTCACATCAAGTTACGGCCGTTGACCGCAAAGGCGATACGGTAACCGTAACTGCAAACGACAAAAAAGGCGATGCCCAAACTTTTGAAGGGGATTATTGTTTGGTATCTGTGGGTCGTAGGGCCTATACAAACGGACTAAATGCCGAAGCCGCAGGCGTTGTGCTTAACGACAGGGGGCAGGTTGAAGTAAACGACCAACTCCAAACGACTGCTGCAAACATATACGCCATAGGCGATGTGGTGCGTGGTGCTATGTTGGCACACAAGGCTGAAGAAGAAGGAGTGCTGGTTGCGGAATTTATTGCAGGTCAGAAGCCACATATCGATTATAACCTTATTCCAAACGTTATTTATACTTGGCCAGAGGTAGCCTCTGTTGGTAAGACAGAAGAAGAGCTTAAGGCTGCGGGTATTGCTATTAAAAAGGGGCAGTTTCCCATGCGTGCATTAGGACGCTCCAGAGCCAGTATGGATACGGACGGATTTATTAAAATCTTGGCTCATGCCGAAACGGATGAGATTTTGGGTGTACATATGATAGGTGCCCGCGCAGCCGATCTGATTACAGAGGCAGTTACGGCCATGGAATTCCGTGCTTCTGCGGAGGACTTGGCCCGAATGAGCCATGCGCATCCCACCTATGCAGAGGCCATTAAGGAAGCCGCGCTAGCTGCTACCGAAGACCGTGCCTTGCATATATAAGTTTACATTTTTTGGGAATTAAAAAGAGGCGTTACCAGACGCCTTTTTTTTATTCTTAATTTTTTTTAATTTTACTTTAAATAAATCCCAAATTTGTTTAACAGACTTAGCCTATTTCACTTTTTCTTTTTTACAATTTAGGGTTTTTGGATATATGACATTTATTTGGATTCATATTCACGATGCGTGGATTCAAGTTTTGTCAATAACGAACAAACGACATGAAGAATATTTTTACACTCTCAGCAACCCTTTTTTTAGCGCTAAATTCTCAAGCCCAGGACTTTACCCCTGATGATTACAACCCTGCACTTTGGCTAGATGCGTCTGATTCTAGCACAATCGTTCACAATGGTGGAGCAATTTCCGCTTGGCAAGATAAAAGTGGAAACGGGAACCACACCAATCAAGCAACTGCGGCTAACCAGCCTACTTTTACTAACACAACAAATGGAATTTTATTTGATGGTGATGACCTTTTAATTGGTAATAACCTTGGCTATGGTGCAGACGACCAATTCACATTATTTGTAGTTGCAGCTCCAGCAGCTGGATCTTCAAAAGGATCCACAATTGCTAAGGGACAATGGACTAGCTCAAGTGATTATAGAATAGAGTTAGGAGAAAATGGCTACGATATTTGTGTTCAAAATGAAAGAGAGTGGAATAGCAGTGGAAGTTCTTGGAATATTGCTCATAAAAATTTAGTGCATACTTACTTCGACGAGAATAATCAAATAGGCTTTTACCTAAATGGAGCAAGGCACGAATTACCAGCAACAGCAAATGGTGCTTACTCACCAAATAGCGACAATTTTTCTATTGGTGCTAGGTTTATTGAGAGTAATTTTTTTTCAGGAAATATTTTTGAAGTTATCTATTTTCAACAAAAACTAACACGTTGCGAAATACTTCAGATAGAAGGCTATCTATATCACAAATGGAATATGCAATCTTATATTATTGCAACACATCCTTACAAAAATAATTCCTTTGGACTATGTAGCGACTTGCAAACTGAAGTAGATGAAAATAGCGCTAATGGTACTTTGATAGATAATTTAAAAGGCACATATATCAATGCCCCCGTAACTTTTTCAGATTGGCGTATTGAAGATGAAGGAATGTATGCAGGCACATTTGCTTTAAACACAACGGGAGAATTATCGGTATTAGACAACACTCACCTTGACCATGAAAAAGTATCTGCTTTTAATATAGAAGTAAGTGCTATGGCATCAGGAGTTAGGGTGTATGGCAATGTAGTTGTCAATTTGAATGATTTAGAAGACGGCGGAACACCAAAAACACACTCTGAGTTATGGGGAGTAAATGGCGAAAAATGGAATCCAAGAGGACGTTTGCCAGATTTCTCCTATGTAGGCTATAAGAGTAGTGAGGGGAACTATACGTACCCAACCACAATAGTTGATGTTACAGAGGCCCCTTTTAATGCAATTCCTAATGATGATTTAAGTGATGTTGCCGCAATTAAAGCAGCTATAAATTCAACAGATTTTGGTATTATTTACTTTCCGCCTGGTAAATATATTATTGACGACTTTATTACAATAGAAAAAAACAATATTGTATTAAGAGGTGCAGGAAATGACTCAACAACAGGAACTCATTTTTATTATCCTCTTAATGCCGTTGAACTAGGTAGTGATGCGTCTGGAGCAAACACAGGAGGTAGTGGAAACATGATTACTTTTAAAGGTAGAAATGCTGGGCCTTCCATAAATATTATTGAAGACACAAAAATGGGAGATCGCAGTATAACCCTTAGCAGTGTTACGGGCTTAAGTGTCGGAGATTTTGTGGGTATCGAATATTCAGGATCGCATCCTGCGGAAGGCGAACTATGGGATCACCTATACAATAATCAAAACTTTGATTGGGCTTGTTCTATTTCCTGGTCAACAGGAAATGATGGTTTAGAAATGTTTCATACCGTTGAAAGGATAGAAGGTAATATTGTTACGCTGAAAGAACCCATACGCTTAGACATCAAGCGTAGTTGGAATGGAGTATTAAGGCAAAGAGGAGACTATTGGCTGCAAAATTGTGGGGTTGAAAATATATTTATGGAACATAAATACATTGATCAATCTGCCCACGGATCTGCTCCTGGGTATAATTCAATTCAGTTTTCCAGAGTATATAATTCATGGGTGAACAATGTAAGTATTAAAAATGCTGATAATGGGATTAGATTTAGTGTATCTGCTTTTAGTGAAGCAAAAAACATTACTTTTTTAGGTAGAGAAGGGCATCATGGTTGTTCATTTGGTTATTCTAGTCATTGCCTTATGGATAATTTAAATTTTGAAAACACAAATGCATGGATACATTCTTTCACGTTAACCCATAAAGCTAGAGCAAACAGAAAAAATATCGAACTCACTTACGGAAAGCTTAGCTCAATTTTCACGACTATTTGGTAATTAATATTTCTTCTAGTTTATAATTTTTTGAATTTTAATAATTAAGTCAAAATTAACAGCAAATTAATGGA
>JAQWKF010000140.1 GCA_029247985.1 Flavobacteriaceae bacterium | reverse complement strand
TATTCATTGCGTTCCAACACCTACTTTAAAAAGAACAAGTTTAGTGCTCAAGTAAACCTCAGCGTAAACGTGAGTGATCAAAACAAGGAGCCCTATGCATTGATTTACGATGCCATCCGACTTCAGCCATACCGAAGACCTCTTGATGCAAACAGCGATAGCTTTACAATCGGAGGAACAAGCCCTGAAAATATTTCAAACTTCGCAGGTAAACTCAAACAAGAGAACGAAACCAAAATAAACTCGTTTAACGGAAATGTTCGTTTAAATTATGAACTGATCGATGGGTTAAAATTAGGTGCAAATCTTGGAAAATCACATTACAGCAAAAAAGATCGGTTTTTTAATCCTAGCTTTTTAATTTTCAACGAAGAAGGCGTAGAAAACCCCACGGCAAGTAACTACAATGCCCAGCTCAGACTTGGAGATGGTACCAACAACAGAAGTATTGCTGAATTTACTTTAAATTACAACAAGAGTTTTAAAAAGCACCATGTCAAGGTACTTATTGGGAATACATACGAAAAGTCCTCTTATGAATTCTATCGCACAGGAGCGGATAATATCTCCAATAACATCACGCCAGTTCTAGGTAATGGGGAACCGATTGTAGCCACGCACTTTATCAACAAGACCAATAGTATTTCATATTTAGCTAGGGTTAATTACAACTACAATTGGAAGTATATGTTGACAGCCGTTGTGCGTCGCGATGGGTCTAGTAATTTCGGGACTACAGAGCGTTACGGAGTATTTCCATCCATTTCTGGTGCGTGGACCATATCAAACGAGTCGTTTTTTAGCGGTTTGAAAGACAAAATATCCATGGCTAAAATTCGTATTGGATACGGTACGACAGGTAGTGATAGAATACCTCCATACGCATTTAGCCCTGTCGTTATTTCTAATGTGGATTATCCTTTGGGTGGTGGGAGCAATTTAGCATCGGGCATGACTCAGCCAGGATATGCAGACCCTAACCTCAAGTGGGAATCCAATATCAGTAAGAATTTTGGTATTGACCTTGACTTTCAGCGCGGAAAAGCGGGCTTAGTAATCGATATATACGAGCAAGACAAAAAAGACATGTTACTCGCTATCGTTCCTCCTATTTCTGCTGGTTCTACTCCAGTTAGTGGACAAACCTATGATCGATTCCTTACCAATATTGGAAATCTACAGAACAAGGGAATCGAGATAGCAGGACACTTGAATCAAGACTTCGGTGATGTTCGCGTAAAGTTTGGTGCCACATTTACCAAAAATGAAAATACAGTTGTTAGTCTTTCAAGAGAGGGCGAGTTTATTTTCGATGGCTATCCAAATATAATTCGTATTGGCCAAACAGAACCTGTAGCCGTGCTAGAGGCAGGATTACCTGTTGGTGCATTTAAAGTTTATGAGACTGCAGGCACGATCAAAACAGATGCAGAGCTAAGCGCATATCAGCAGTTGGTACCAACAGCACAAAAAGGAGATTTACGTTATGTAGATGCCGATGGTGATGGTTCGCTTACGGCAAATGACAAGGTCTACAAAGGGTCTTACCAGCCAGACTTTGAATACGGTTTTACCATTGATATGGATTATAAAGCATTTGATCTTTCGGTCCAGCTTTATGGTGTTGAAGGAAGTACTATTTACAATGGGGCGAAGCAATTTGCATACAGTATGAAACGCCACAGAGACTTGGTATACAGTTGGACAGACCTAAATCCTACGTCCAACATTCCTACACCTCGTTCGAATATTGAGCACCCCAATGTTCAAACATCTACCGACTTATTTTTAGAAGACGGTTCATTCTTGCGTGTGCGAAATATTATTCTTGGTTATTCACTCCAAGAGGATATTCTTAAAAAAATAGGGGTTGACAAACTGCGTATTTACGTAAGTGCACAAAATCCAATCACATTTACCAATTATACTGGTTTTGATCCTGAAGTTGGGAGCAATAACCCTTTCACTGGTGGATTGGATCGAGGAAACTATCCCGTTTCCGCTACATACCTAACTGGACTATCCATCTCATTCTAACGATATAAACAACTACAAATGAAATTATTTAATACATACACTTTATTGATTGTTGGAATCCTTTTCTTTTCGAGTTGTGAGGAGGATTATTTAAACATTGAAAACCCAAACGACCTAAGTGCAGCTTCGTTTTGGTCAACTGAGGGCGAGATTCAACAAGGTCTTGTTGCTACCTATGGAGCCTTACAGCTACAAGGCATGTTAGGCGGTTCGTCCTCTATTCAACACCCTGTTCGTTCCGATGTTGGTCGACCCAACAATTGGAACGCAAATGCGATTGGACTCAATACCCTTACGTACAACGAAAACACACAAATTGTAAGTCACCGTTGGCGCGATGCCTATATCGGTATTTACAGAGCCAATCAGGTGCTTGCCAATATGGTTAATGTAACCATGAGTTCGGCTGTTCGTACACAAATTGAGGCAGAGGCAAGGTTTTTACGTGCATTCTTTTATAATTCTCTTTACAGGGGATATAATGGCGGTAGCGTGATTATCCACACAAGTGTTCCAGAAATGAGAGATGATTTTTATAAAAGACCATCTCCTGCTTCTGAGGTATATGCACTTATTTTAAAAGATTTAGAATTTGCATACCAAAACTTACCGCAAACCTATGACGATAGCGCTAACTTAGGTCGAGCAACTTGGGGAGCGGCAACAGCTATGTTGGGAAAGTTGCATCTTAACGAGCATAACTATGCGGGTGCTAAAGGATATTTTAAAGAGATCATAGATTCTAACTTATATATGCTGACGCCAGATATAGGTGATAACTTTGACGAGGAACACGAATTTAACAGCGAGTCCATTTTTGAGGTAGCCTTCTCTATTGATGCTAAGCCAGGAACTTCATTTGGTGCTCAAGATGGGCCTACGGGATCAGAGGCAACAAACCGCGCTATTGGATTAGCGACTACACAAGGCGGAGGTTATCGCACAGTTATGCCTTCATACTATATGACCATGCTCTTTAAAAATGACGTGATGGATATGACAAATCCAATAAATGCTTCGCGAACTGGTTCGGCTCCATACTCGATTCGGACCTCGGTTTCTGTGGCCATAGCTGATGATGACAATACAACCTTATATCAAAGATCATCAGATGAAGGTGGAGCATATAACAATAACGAGGCTTCATATTTAAAGAAATTTCAAAACTGGAAACTTCAACGTGAAAGTGATTTAAGTGTATCTGGTATAAACGAAAGAGTTATTCGATTGGCGGACGTTATGTTGTTATATACTGAATGTGTCTTAAAAACTTCAGGTGATTTAGACGAAGTAATGAGTATGATTAATGCCATAAGAGATCGTGCTGGGGTAGTTAATTTAAGAAAGAGCATTGATTTTAATTACAATGAAAATCCGACCACTAATTTCACAAATGATATTGATTTCAATACAGACACTATTAAAATTGGAGCTCATGCATTTATAGACGGTCAAGAACTGACTTATAATAGTGATACCCCATTGACCTATTGTTCAAATGGTATGACTTGTGATGTGAACGACTTACCCTCTAACTTTCAAACACTCGATAGTGAAACCAGTTACTATGTAATTGTTGTTGATTATGAGCATATAAAATTAGCTACTTCCAAACAAAATGCTTTTGACAAACTAAATATTGATTTTACAGAAACTCAATTAAAAAAGTCACAGAATGATAATGTTTTAAATGAAAATATTTCCCAAAGTGAGCATAATATAAACTACAATACGAACTCAATAATGGAACATATTATGTGGGTAGAAAGACCTCTTGAACTTATGTTTGAAGGTCATGACTTGCGTTGGGAAGACCTGACGCGTTGGGGAAAGGTAAAAGAGCAGTACGCACGCTTGGCAGCAAAATCATACGTCATAAGCGGCAAAGTATTATTCGAGTACGACCCTGCGGCACATGGCAGCTTAAATAAGATAAAAGAGTTTGTTGAAGCTGCTAACGTATACAGTCCGGAAGTACATGATTACTTCCCAATTCCAGCATCGGAACTGAACTCAAATCCAGACTTTTTAGACGACTAACATGAAAAAAATAAACGAGTTTAAACCAAACCAAGTGATGAAAAAATTTATCAACAATACAGTAATTTTCTTTCTAGCTACGGTCCTAATACTTTCGTGTGAAAAGGACTATGATACACCCGAAGCCAATCAATTTTCGGACGCTGTTGCAGTAGCGTCTGGGAACAAAAGAATTGAGCGTGGGAATATAACTTCCTTTGCCGATTTGTCTAAAGGAGTTACCAGCCGAACGTGGACAATACCCGCATCGGCAACGATAACAAATATGGACGATCAAACACCCGATTTTATCACTTCAGGAAGTGTAAAATCATACTCAGAAACAGATTTAGATTTAATTCATGTTCGTTTTGATGAACCCGGAAATTATGGCGTAAATCTAAAAGCAGATTTTGAAGTTGACTCAATTATGCTTGACACCACTTTTAATGTGACTATTTTGGATCATATTCA
>JAQWKF010000139.1 GCA_029247985.1 Flavobacteriaceae bacterium | reverse complement strand
CTTATTTAGGTTTTTCGTCACACGAACAGTCACGTCAAAAAGCTCTTGGTGGTCAAAAGCCCCATCTTTAACAAACATGGGCAGTGCAATAGAAGCCAAGTTACATACCGCAACCTCATCTTTGGAAGTATATTCCATGATCTCTGTACACAAGTTTGACGAGCGGATGGTTCCGAGGTTCTTTTGATTCGACTTGCGATTTGCAGCATCTTTATAGAGCATATAAGGCGTACCTGTCTCAATCTGAGATTCTAAGATTTTCTCCCATAGCTCACGCGCTTTGATGGTCTTACGCCCACGATTTTCCTTTTCATATCTGAGGTACATTTCTTCAAATTCCTCACTGTGGCAATCGTAAAGTCCCGGACATTCGTTGGGGCACATTAGTGTCCATTCCGTGTTTTCTTCCACACGCTTCATAAACAAATCTGGAATCCACATGGCGTAGAACAAATCACGTGCGCGCATTTCTTCCTTACCGTGGTTTTTCTTTAAGTCTAAAAAGTCAAAAATGTCTGCATGCCATGGCTCAACATAAATGGCAAATGAGCCTTTTCGCTTTCCACCACCTTGGTCTACATAACGGGCCGTGTCGTTATAAACGCGCAGCATGGGTACGATTCCGTTTGAGGTGCCATTGGTGCCAGCAATATAAGATCCTGTTGCACGAACGTTGTGAATAGACAACCCAATACCTCCAGCAGACTGTGAGATTTTAGCCGTTTGCTTGAGCGTATCATAAATCCCATCAATGCTATCATCTCGCATGGATAGCAAAAAGCAAGACGACATTTGCGGCTTTGGTGTACCCGAGTTAAATAAGGTTGGTGTGGCGTGTGTAAAATACTTTTTGGACATCAAGTGGTATGTCTCAATAGCAGCATCCAAATCCGTTGGATGAATACCTACAGAAACACGCATCAGCATATGTTGTGGTCGCTCGGCAATGTTTCCATTGATTTTGAGCAAATAAGATCGTTCTAAAGTTTTAAAGCCAAAGTAATCGTATCCAAAATCACGGTTGTAGATGATTGTAGAATCCAGCAACTCGGCATTGTCTTGAATTACTTTGTTTACTTCTTCTGAAAGAAGCGGTGATTTCTTTTCTGTACGTGGGTTGACATACTCAAAGAGGTCTGCCATGGTTTCAGAAAAGGATTTCTTGGTGTTTTTTTGAAGGTTAGAAACAGATATCCGTGCAGCTAGTTGGGCGTAGTCGGGATGAACGGTTGTCATGGAAGCGGCTGTTTCGGCTGCCAAACTATCGAGTTCAGAAGTGGTAACTCCATCGTATAGGCCTTCAATAACTTTCATAGCCACCTTTACGGGATCTACAAGTTCATTAAATCCATAGCACAGTTTACGAACCCGGGCGGTAATTTTATCAAACATAATGGGTTCTTTACGCCCATCTCTTTTTACTACATACATATTGTCGTTTAGTTTTATTGGTTAATCAGCGTCAATACTATTGGTGAATATTGATGCTACACTGCTTTCTGGATGACTAAAAGTCGTCGCCGAAAGAATACTTCTCTTTTTCCTCAGTCTCTTGGTTCATCACCCCTGCTTTTTGGTATTCAGATACACGCTTTTCAAAGAAATTTGTTTTTCCTTGAAGGGAAATCATATCCATAAAGTCAAATGGGTTGGATACATTAAACTCTTTTTCTAAACCAAGCTCAACAAGTAGACGGTCAGTAACAAACTCCAAATACTGGGTCATCAGTTTTGAGTTCATTCCGATTAGACTAATCGGTAGTGATTCCGTAATAAACTCACGTTCAATATTTAAGGCATCAATAATAATTTCGCGGATACGGGCTGGTGGTACTTTATTTACTAGGTGTTTGTTATGCAAGTGAACAGCAAAGTCACAGTGCATGCCCTCGTCACGGGAAATTAATTCATTTGAAAATGTAAGCCCTGGCATAAGTCCACGTTTTTTAAGCCAGAAGATGGAACAGAAAGCCCCCGAGAAAAAGATTCCTTCTACGGCTGCAAATGCGATAAGGCGCTCAGCAAACGAATCTGAATCGATCCAACGCAATGCCCAGTCTGCCTTTTTCTTTATTGCAGGAAACACCTCAATGGCTTGAAACAAATTATTCTTCTCCGCTTCGTCCTTAACGTAAGTATCTATCAAAAGTGAATAGGTCTCAGAATGGATATTTTCCATCATGATTTGGAATCCATAATAAAATTTTGCCTCGCTGTACTGCACCTCGTTTACAAAGTTCTCAGCCAAATTCTCATTTACAATCCCGTCCGATGCTGCAAAAAATGCCAAAATGTGTTTTATGAAATAACGCTCATCATCATTCAGCTTCGTAGACCAATCTGTCAAGTCTTGGTGTAAATCAATCTCTTCAGCTGTCCAAAAACAAGCTTCTGACTTCTTATACCATTCCCAAATATCATGGTGTTCAATTGGGAAAATTACAAAGCGATTTTTGTTTTCAGACAATATGGGTTCTATAGCGTTTGGCATAATTTCTTTTTAAAGGGTTTTTGGGATGAATAATTTCCTTACAAATATTCCAAAAAAAATGACCAAATAAAAGCCATACTTTTCCACAATGCCTTTTAGTTTTTAACAAGAACTAAGGCTTTTCCTACAAAAG
>JAQWKF010000138.1 GCA_029247985.1 Flavobacteriaceae bacterium | reverse complement strand
TTTCCCTTTTATGGCAAGGGCCACCTGCAACAGCAGGGTAGATTTTCCAATGCCGGGTTCTCCACCAACAAGTACCATTGATCCCGGAACGATTCCCCCACCAAGCACACGGTCAAGCTCTACATCTCCAGACGACATCCGTGCGATAGCATCAACGGCAACGTCTTGGATTCGTACAGGTTTTGCCTTTTGGGGGGTACTGCTGTTTTGCCAGGTAGCTGTGGTTTTGGGTTTTTCGAGCACCTCTTCCTGAAGGGTGTTCCATGCCTTGCAAGAGCTACATTGTCCTTGCCATTGAGCATGTTGATGACCACAGTTGGTACAGAAAAAAGCTTTTTTGACTTTTGCCATAAGGCGAAGCTAACTATTATTTTTTGGACAAAACAGGTAGTAACAAAAAAGATAGACTACCAAAGATTACAACCATTACAGTTTGTCCTGTCCACATCACCCAGCCAAAAGCAAGCGCTTGGGTGTAAGAAATATCAAAAGCTTGTAGCACCGCTGCTACCGCTATGGGATATAAACCAATACCGCCATTGGTTGCAGACATGGCAAAACCACCAGCTACAAATGCAGGTATGATGGCTGAAAATGACAAACCACTTGTTTCGGGAAGGGCTAGGGTAACCACCCAAAACATCATCAAATACATCAACCATATAAAAAGTGTATGTCCGACAAAAGCCCATTTATGCTTCATTTCTCGAATGGAAAGTATGCCTTGCCACAAGCCTGTGAAAAAACCTATAATTTTTACCGCCAAAGGGTGTTTAGAGCGTTTGAGCTGACGAATACCTAAGAAAAATACCGTGGCGGCAAAGGCCATCCAAATAAGCAGCATTCCGTCAAGCGAGGGGTTGCCAATAACTTCCAGTAACAACTCTCCTTGCAAAACAAACCCCAGTCCAATGAGCGAAAAAAGTACAACTAGGTCAATAATGCGTTCGGTAACGATGGTACCAAAGCTTTTTTCAAAGGGGACATCGGCATAGGTAGCTAGAGCAGTTGCACGTAATACTTCTCCAGAACGCGGAATACCTAGATTTGAAAAATACGATATCATCACCGTGAATATGCGCATCATAAATGTGGGTTGATAGCCCAATGGGCGAAGTAAATAATTCCAGCGATAAGCACGTGAAAGGTGGCTAAATACACCAAACAACAACGATAAAAACACAAAACGCAAATCGGCCTGTTTGATGGCTGCAATAATTTGGGCGCGATCTCCTTCAGAAGTATTGGCAAAAGAGAAGTAAACAAGGTATAACCCCAATCCTAAGGGGACAATGTTTTTAAGAAACTTTAAAAATTTGGACATGACAGCTAAACGAGGGAATTGGTCGCTGTATCAGGAAATATAAGCGTAGGACGAAAGGCTTTAGCGGCATCAACACTCATGCTGGTATAGCTGATGATAATGATGATATCCCCTTTTTGAACCTTGCGTGCAGCAGGACCATTAAGCGTGATCTCACCAGCGTTTTTAGCACCTTCAATGACATAGGTTTCTAACCGCTCACCGTTATTGACGTTGACGACTTGCACCTTTTCGCCTGCCACAATATTCGCGGCATCCATTAAAGCACGATCAATAGTAATACTACCGATATAATCTAGTTCGGCACCCGTTACCGTTACACGGTGAATTTTAGATTTTAAAACCTCAATTGTCATGGGGCAAATGTACTTATTTTAATGCGATATTATCAATAAGCCTTACCCCAGCTACAGATGCAGCTATAAACAGCCTTGGCTTGTTTGCAGAAACCAAATCATGAACTTCTTTTAGGCTGTCTTCTTCAGCACAAAGCACATAGCGCAAATCAAAATTTGGATGTGCTGAAAATGCCTTCTTAGTGGTGGTGTAAACAGCAGGTTTGTCCAACGATTTATTTTTACACTGGAGCATGGTTTCATAAATAAATCCAGCTTCTTTTCTATCTTTTGGAGACAGTTGGGCATTTCTGGAACTCATGGCTAACCCGCTGGCTTCACGCACAATGGGACAGGGTATGATGCGCGTAGGAATGTGTTGATCTTTGGCCCACTTTTTTATGACTTGAAGTTGCTGAAAGTCCTTTTCTCCAAAATAAGCCTGATGGGGTTGCAGTACTTCAAAAAGTTTAGCAACTATGGTGATGACGCCGTCAAAATGACCAGGCCGATCGGCCCCTTCCATCAAGTTATCTAGTCCGTCAAGCCTTTGCCCTCTGGTTGCCAAACCCTCTGGATACATATCGGTAGCAGTGGGCGCAAAAATATGGATATCGGCACCTATTTCATATATGGCAGCTACGTCAGCGGCAAGGCTTTCTGGATATTTATCTAGGTCATCCTTTTTTTCAAATTGTGTAGGGTTGACAAAAATGGTTACCCAGACCACTTCGCTCTCGCGCTTTGCTTTTGCGATTAGCGACAGGTGACCTTGATGTAAAGCGCCCATGGTGGGCACTACGCCAAGCGCATTGCCTTTGTAGCTACTTCTCGCTAATTTCAACGCTTCTAACTTACGGTATAGCGGCATATACTAGGTATCCTAATGAATTGGCACAAAAGTCGGTTAAATTTTAGTAATTTTGTGACTTAACACGAAAAACGTCTATTGCCAACATGAAAGACAAAAAGATATTATACATATCATCTGAAGTCGTTCCCTATTTGCCGCATAGCGAATTATCGAATTTAGGTTTTGAAATTCCAAAAATGGTAAATGATCTTGGCGGTCATACCCGTATTTTTATCCCAAAGTATGGACTCATTAACGAAAGACGTCATCAGTTACACGAAGTTATTCGCCTTTCTGGAATGAACTTGGTTATCAACGACATAGATATGCCGCTGATCATTAAAGTTGCTTCTATTCCAAAAGAACGTATGCAGGTTTATTTCATTGATAACGACGATTATTTTAAAGGACGCGGTTTGCATTCAGAAGATGATGGCAGTTTGTATTCTGACAACGACGAACGTGCTATTTTCTTTGCAAAAGGGGTAATAGAAACCGTAAAAAAATTAAACTGGTCTCCAGATATTATACACGTACAAGGCTGGATAGCTGCTCTAGTGCCATTATATTGTAAATACTACTACAAAGACGAGCCATTGCTAGCCAACACCAAAATCGTGACCTCTTTGTATGAAGCACCGTTTAGCAGCGATCTCAATGGCGATGTGTTTTCTAAGATAGCTTTTGACGGCATTGATGCCGAACACATGGAAATCTTAAAAAAAGGAACGCTAGACAATTTGTTTGCTAATGCCGTAAAGCATTCGGATGGCATCATTCTTGCTAATAAATCGGTAAGTGATGCGGTCAAAAAAGCGGTAAAAAACAGTAAAAAACCTGTGCTAGATTTAAGCAAAGAATCCGACCCTTTAACTGCCCACGAAACCTTTTACCAGACTGATTTTTAATCATACCATGATAAAAAAAATTACCCTACTCATCACTATTGTGCTAGTTATAGCCTCCTGTGACAAAAAATTTAATGACATAGGCGCAGAGGTCCTACCCACAAACCCGTATGTTGGGAAAAGAGCCTACTACCCTGTTGGTGTTAAACACGCTTTAATAGACGTTGTTCAAACCAGTAATATCGCCCCCATACAATTGGGCGAACGTACAGATAAATTGTATGGAAATACAGCCGCAGCTATTGTTAGCCAATTAAATTTAAGCCAATACACCCCAAGTTTCGGAGCGTATTCTGCTCAAAGAGAAATTGATAGCAGTTTTAATGAGCTTGAAACCGTTAACGAAGTTTGGTTGGAAATCCCTTTTTTTACCAATAGGAATGATGCAGACGGTGATGGCTTAATTGATATTTATGATGTTGATGATGCTGACTCAAACAGTGATTCCGATGGTGATGGTGTAAGCGACATTGATGAGCAAACCAATGGAACAGACCCGACCAACCCTGATACTGATGGCGATGGCACCTTAGACGGAGAAGATACTGACACGGTTAACCCAAATCCAGATAAAAAGCTATATGAAATAGACTCTTTATTTGGAGACCGGAATGCGTCATTTGATGTTGAAGTAAATAAACTCAATTATTTCCTTCGTCAACTAGATCCAAACCAAAACTTTGAGCAAGGACAGGTTTATTACTCTAATTTTTCTATTGGCGCACACAAAGATCAGCCATTGGCAAGTGAGAATATTACGCTTGACTTTAATGAAATAGTAAAGGATAGCACCGATAATTTATCTCCACGCATTCGTGTTCCGCTCAACAAGCAAATTTTCCAGCAGCTTATTTTAAATAAAGAAGGCGATTCAGAACTTGAGAACTCAGAGAATTGGCGTGATTTTTTCCGCTCCATTTCAATTGAAACAAGCAACTTTAGTAGCCCACTGTTGATGTTGCTGGACACTAACAACATGGTTATTCGGATTGAATATACCTACAAATCGAAAGTGGCCAATTCTGATCCAGTTGAAATTGAAGACGTAACAGATGAGTTTTTAATAAATACACTTGGTAGTATTCGCTTTAATACACTCACAAAAACAACAACTGCAGAAGCTGAACTGAATGATATTATTAGTGCTAATGCACCAGCACAAATAGCCCTAAGCGGTGGTCTGGGAACGATTGCTGATATACACTTGTTTGAAGACAGCGATGTTTTAGACGATCTCAAAAACAAACCGTGGTTGTTAAACGAAGCCAACCTTAGATTTCACGTAGACAAACAAGCTGTTGATTTTTATGAACATACACTTCCAAGCCGTTTGTATGTTTACAATGCCAATACTCTTGCGCCTATTATTGATTTTGCTCAGGATGCCGTGGCAACCACCTCCTTATCAAAAATTGTTTATGGAGGCTTCTTGATTGAAGAAGAAGAAGGGGATAAGCAGTACTATAAAGTTAGGATAACCAACTATCTTAGAGATATTATTACCAAAGACTCAATTAATGCGCCCTTGAGAGTTGCATTAACCAATATACTTCCCAATCAAACCGAGGTTTTAATGGCCAAGGTCAATAGTAATGATGTGGCTAAAATACCAGTAGGAACTGTAGCAAGTCCAAAGTCAGGTATTTTTGTTGGTCCCAACCCCTCAAACCCTGATCTTTCAGATTTGAAATTACAGTTGGAGATTTTCTACACTGAGATTAATTAGCACCCAAAAAACCCTTACAACTCTTTTCGAAGTCGTGCTACAGGAACGCCAATCATTTCACGGTATTTGGCCACGGTTCGTCTCGCTATCGGATAGCCTTTATCATTCATAATTTTCATCAACTGTTCATCCGTATGCGGACTTGATTTTTCTTCAGCATCAATAACGTCTTTCAATACTTTTTTTACTTCAATAGTCGAAATGTCTTCTCCATCTGAATTGGTGATGCCTTCAGAGAAAAACCACTTGACCAATTTTGTGCCATAAGGCGTGTCGACATATTTGCTGTTGGCAACTCGTGATACGGTCGAAATATCCATACCAATGCGATCTGCAATATCTTTCAGTATCATGGGCTTTAGCTTTTGCTCATCTCCTGTAAGGAAGTATGCTTCTTGGAAATCCATGATGGTTTTCATGGTTTGATGAAGTGTGTTTTGACGCTGTTTTATTGCGTCAATAAACCACCGCGCCGCATCTAGTTTTTGCTTGATAAACTGTACGGCTTTTTGTTGCTCTTTGTTTTTTTGCGTGGCTTCTTTATAACCAGACAGCATATTGCGATATTCAGAAGAAACGTGAAGTTCAGGGGTATTTCGGCCATTTAGCATCAAGTTTAGTTGACCATCGATAAGCTGAATGGTAAAATCAGGCACTATGTGCGTATTTATTTTGGTATTACTGCCATAGGCCGCCCCAGGTTTGGGGTTTAGTTTTTCTACTTCCAACATGGCCGCCTTTAGTTCTTCGTCGTCAATGTTTAAACGTTGCTTTATTTTGCTAAAGTGTTTTTTACTGAAGGCATCAAAAAGGTCTTTGATTAGCACGATGGCATGGTCAACCGCCGTGCTTTGTGCTTTTCGGTTTAATTGAATCAATAAGCAGTCTTGCAAATCAAGCGCGCCCACACCAGGGGGGTCTAACTGCTGTACATCATTTAAGATTTTTCGGATTTCTTTTTCGTTGGTATAGATATTTTCGGTAAAAGCCAAGTCATCAACAATATCGATTAGTTCACGCCTGATATAGCCACTGTCGTCAATACTCCCAACTAAAAAAGCCGCAATGCGGTACTCTTCTTCACTAAAAGTAAAGGTGTCAAGCTGTGCCATAAGTTGTTGGTGAAAACTGATGCCTGCAGCATAGGGCACATGTTTGTCTTCGTCATCTGCACTGTAGTTTTGGCTACGAAGACGATATTCTGGTATTTCATCATCGCTCAAATAGGCATCAATGTCAATATCATCGGCCTCAATCACTTCGCCACGATCTTCTTCGGAATTGCTAAACTCGTCTTGACCATCTTCTTTTTCTTTTCCAGAAGCTAATGCAGGGTTTTCTTCAATTTCGCGTAGTATCTGCTGCTCAAAAGATTGAATGGGCAGTTGTATCAACTTCATGAGTTGAATTTGTTGTGGCGATAGCTTTTGCGAAAGCTTAAATTGAAGGTGTTGTTTTAGCATGAATTATGTTCGGGTATTTAAATGTACAAAAAACCCACGCATTGCTATCTAAAACTCGGCATTTAGGGGAGTTCTTGGGTAGGGAATCACATCTCTAATGTTTGACATACCTGTTGTGTAGAGTACCAAGCGTTCAAACCCAAGCCCAAAACCAGCGTGTACGGCAGTTCCAAAACGGCGCAAGTCCAAATACCACCAAAGTTCTTTTTCATCGATATCCATGGCTTTCATACGCTCAACAAGCTTATCTAGACGTTCTTCACGCTGCGATCCACCTACCATTTCACCAACGCCAGGAAAAAGTACGTCCATAGCACGAACCGTTTTACCGTCTTCGTTCATGCGCATATAAAAAGCTTTTATGTCTGCTGGATAGTCAAAGAGTATCACTGGACTGGTAAAGTGTTTCTCTACCAAATAACGTTCGTGCTCACTTTGTAAGTCTATGCCCCAACCGTCTACGCCATACTTGAATTTCTTCTTTTTGTTGGGTTTGGAATTTCTAAGAATGTCTATTGCTTCGGTGTAAGAAACTCTTTTAAATTCGTTTTGGGTGACAAACTGAAGTCTTTCTAAAAGCCCCATTGGACTACGCTCTATTTGTGGCTTTTTGGCTTCTTCTTGTGCAAACCTTTGGTCTAAAAAGCCTAAGTCCTCTTTGCAGTTTTCAAGCACATACGCCAAAACAGACTTTATAAAGTCCTCGGCCAAATCCATATTATCATCCAAATTGTTAAAAGCTACTTCAGGTTCAATCATCCAAAATTCAGCCAAATGACGTGAAGTATTTGAATTTTCTGCGCGGAAAGTAGGACCAAAGGTGTATACTTTTCCTAGCCCCATGGCGTAAGTTTCTGCCTCGAGCTGGCCTGAAACAGTTAGGTTGGTTTCCTTGCCAAAAAAGTCAGGCTTGTCATCGGCTTCTCCAGGAACTTTGGTGGTTACCCGAAACATTTCCCCTGCGCCTTCGGCATCGCTTCCCGTAATGATAGGGGTATGCACTTGATAGAAGCCATTTTGCGTAAAATATTGATGCACAGCAAATGATAGGGCCGCACGCACACGCATGACCGCAGCAAAAGTGTTGGTGCGAACTCTTAAATGTGCTTTTTCTCTTAAAAATTCAAGTGAGTGTTTTTTGGGCTGTATGGGATATTCGTCTGGATTGGATGCGCCAAGGATGCTTATGTTGCTGACCTGGATCTCAAATTTTTGACCTTTACCTTGACTTTCGACCAATGTGCCCGTAACTTCAACTGCTGCACCTGTATTTATTTCTGCCAACACCTCTGCTGACATTTGTTCAAAATCCACAACACATTGCATATTGGCCAGACAAGACCCATCATTAAGCGCAATAAACCGATTGGCACGAAAGGTGCGAACCCAACCACGAACACATACCTCCTGATTGAGATGATCTCCTAAAAAAAGCTGGCGAATATTCATATAGCATTTTAAAACAGCCACAAATATAGCGCAATTATTCTGCTTCTTTCTCGGGCAAAATTTGAAATTTTGGTTCTTTTAGTGTGTTCTCGTTCGCAATCTGCTTTTCGAGTGAAAGTAACAATGCTGGCAATAGGATAAGGTTGGCCAACATGGCAAATAACAACGTAGCCGAAACCAAGCCGCCTAGCGCTACTGTACCTCCATAGCTTGAAATCATAAATACAGAAAACCCAAAGAATAATACAATAGAGGTGTAGAACATACTTACGCCTGTTTCTCTCAAGGCACTATAAACCGATTTTTTAATATTCCAACGAGTTGCTTTAAGCTCTTGGCGGTACTTCACCAAAAAGTGGATGGTGTCATCAACCGATATGCCAAAGGCTACGCTAAAAACCAAAATGGTTGAAGGTTTTATGGCAATGCCTAAAAAGCCCATCATACCAGCCGTAAGAATTAGTGGAATAACATTGGGCAGCAGCGAAATTAGAATCATGCGGAACGAACGGAACATATACGCCATAAACAGCGCAATTAACAAAATGGCCAGCCCTAAAGAAACAACTAAGTTGCGTACTAAAAATCGTGTTCCTTTTAGATAGCCCAAGGCTTTTCCAGTAATGGAAACATTAAATCGATCTGTGGCAAAATGCTTGTCGATGCTTTTCTTGACTTCCAATTCAATGGCCTCCATACGTTCTGTAGTAACATCTTGAAGCATAACGGTCATTCGCGCAAATTGTCCAGTTGGGTCTACCAAACTTTTTAGGAAATTCACTTCCCCTTTTAAGTTTTTTGCGTGTGCTCTAATAAAATTGTCTTGTTGCCTTGTTGGCAGCTGAAAATACTTCGGGTTGCCATTGTAGTACGATTGCTTTAAATATTTCGCAACTGAAACAGCTGAAACAGGGTTTGAGAGTTCGGGTATTTCTAGCAAATCACTTTCTAGACGATTCATCCGGTTTAGCGTACTTAGACGTGTTGCTCCATTTGTACGCTTGGTGTCTATCATGATTTCGATGGGCATCACCCCTTTAAAATGGGTTTCAAAGAATCGAATGTCTTGATAGAAATCCGCTTTTTTAGGCATATCGTCAATGATAGTTCCTGACAATCGAATCTCGTAGATGCCTACAATACTCAGCATCAAAGCAAGGACAGAAATAAAATAAACGGAAACCCGACGATGTTTCACAATACGCTCCATCCACTTCACAAAACCAGACATCCAGACTCTGTTAAGGTGTTCCAAGTGTTTTTTATTTGGAATGGCCATAAAGCTGTATATGATGGGAATCATCAATAAAGAGAGCAAGAATATCATCATGATATTTATGGAGGCCACGATACCAAACTCTCGCAATAAACTACTGTTGGTAAGTGTAAAAGTTGCAAAACCACATGCCGTAGTCATATTGGTCATTAGGGTAGCGTTGCCAACTTTGGAAATAACACGTTGAAGCGAACGCGCCTGATTTCCATGGTTCTTAATTTCGTTTTGATATTTGTTGATTAGGAAAATACAATTGGGTACGCCAATGACAATGATAATGGGTGGGATAAGTGCCGTAAGTACGGTAATCTCAAAGCCCAATAACCCGATAATCCCAAAGGCCCACATAACGCCAATCACCACAATTGACATGGAGATAAACGTAGCTCGGTAAGACCTGAAAAAAAAGAAGAAAATGAGCGTGGTCACTAGGGTAGCCATAAGTACAAATAAGCCAATTTCGTCCAATATCATTTTGGCGTTCAGCGTGCGTATATAGGGCATACCCGAAATCCGAACATCAAGCCCCGTTTGTTTTTCAAATGCGGCAACGCTATTTGCAAGTAAGTTGTCTACAAATTGCTGTCGTGCCCCACTGTTAACCACGTCGGTTTTAAGGTAAACGGCAGTTTGAATAACAGCTGTTTCTTTGTTAAAAAGTAAACCATCGTATAAGGGTTGTTGTTCGTAGAGCCATTCTTTTAAGGCATTTGCCTCGGCATGGGTTTTGGGTTTTTGATAGGGCAATGACGCAACTTCAAAAACTTTTTTTCTGTCGTTACGTTTGAGTTGGGTAAGCCTACTAATGTCAACCACATTTTCTGTGCTAGGGGATGCTGCCAAGCTATCGCCTAATGCAGCCCATGCAGCCAATTTTTCAGACTCAAAAAATTCCTCGTCTTGCACCGCAAGCACAATCATATTGCCCTCTTCGCCAAAGCGATCAAGGAATTCCTGATAAAAGGTGTTAAAAGGGTGATTGTCGGGGAGTAGGTTGGCTTCAGTAAAACTAAAGCGAATGTTGCTCCACTGCGTGGAGAGCAAAAATGTTGTACTCAAAATGGCCAACAAAAAAACAATACGATTGCGGAGGATAAGTCGCGCCACGCTTTCCCAAAAGCGTGTGTTAATCCATTTTATCATAGCAACTATATGTTCATAAACTGCTTACACAGTCATGATTTCTTTTTCTTTGATTTGATATTTATCATCAATTAAGGCGATAAATTTATCAGTAGCTTCTTGAACATCAACTTCTGCGTTTTTGAGTTCATCTTCAGAGAGTTCTAATTTTTTGAGTTCCGCATTTGAGTCTTTTCGTGCATTTCGCACACCTACTTTAGCGTGTTCAGCTTCTGCTTTGGCAAGCTTTACCAATTCACGTCGGCGTTCTTCCGTCAGTGGCGGTATACTGATGATAATTGACTCGCCATTATTCATGGGGTTAAATCCCAAATTGGCAACCATAATGGCTTTTTCAATTTCTGGAATAAGTGTTTTTTCCCAAGGTTGCACTGAAAGTGTTTGCCCGTCGGGTGTGTTGATGTTGGCTACTTGACTTAGTGGGGTCTGTGAGCCGTAATAATCTACTTTTACTGTGGATAGCATAACAGGGTTTGCCTTACCTGCTCGTATGTTGATAAACGATTTGTCTAGGTGTTCAAGTGCTTTATTCATGGCTTCTTCAGCCATTTCCATAATAAGATTTAATTCTTCCATGATTTAAAGATTTACCAATGTTCCAATTGATTCGCCCATGACTACTTTTTTGAGGTTTCCTGGCTTATTC
>JAQWKF010000080.1 GCA_029247985.1 Flavobacteriaceae bacterium | reverse complement strand
TTTACCAAAGGACAAGCAACAAAAAGTTCTAACCTACTTTTTTTTAAGCAAGTCTCTGATTTCTGTCAGTAATACTTCTTCTTTAGATGGTTTAGCTGGAGGAGCTGGTGCCTTTTCTTCCTCCGTTTCAAACGTATCTTTAATTTTGTTGTAGAATTTCACCACTAAAAAAATTGCAAAGGCTACAATTAGAAATGTAATAATGGTATTTACAAACATACCATAGCGGATAGCAATCTCCGCAGTTCCTTCTGCTTCAACAGCAGGTTGAATTACATATTTGAATGAGGCAAAGTCAACGCCTCCGATGAGTTTTCCCACCGGTGGCATGATGATGTCATTGACCAATGATTTTACAATAGCGCCAAAATAAGTGGCCATAATAAGACCAACGGCTAACTCAATAACGTTGCCTTTGCTAATAAACTTTTTAAACTCTTTCATAAATGGTGTATTTAACACCCCTTTCAACTTCATAAACTAAAAATATATTTAAAGCAGTTTTTTGAATAAGATTGGGGTATATTCAAATACTAAATTACGCTTTTTTTTAAGTGTTATAGCTTAAAATAATCAATGTAGGTTTCAAGATCTTTGTCACCACGGCCAGAACAGTTGAACAACAATATGTCATTAGGTTCAAATTTTCGCTCGTCCAAGACGGCAAAAGCATGAGCCGTTTCAATGGCAGGTATGATCCCTTCCATTTGCGAGAGGCTTAGCCCCCAATCCATAGCCTCTTGGTCTGGAATAGAAATAAACTCTGCGCGTTGGCTTCGATACAAATGTGCGTGCATGGGACCAACACCTGGATAATCTAGGCCAGCCGATATGGAATAGGGTTCGGTAATTTGTCCATCGGGGGTTTGCATTAGAAGGGTTTTGCTACCGTGAATGATGCCTTCTTTTCCCAAAGCGGAGGTAGCGGCACTCTCACCTGAATCAATCCCTTTTCCAGCAGCTTCTACAGCAATGATGTTTACCCTTGGGTCGTCTAGATAATGGTAATAGATACCGGCAGCATTGCTTCCTCCACCAACACAAGCAATAACATGATCTGGATAATCACGCCCTTCAGCTTCTTGTAGTTGTGTTTTGCATTCTTCGCTAATAACAGATTGAAAACGCGCCACCATATCTGGGTAGGGGTGTGGCCCTACAACAGAACCAATAATATAGTGTGTATCCACTGGGTTGTTGATCCAATCACGAATAGCCTCGTTAGTGGCATCTTTAAGTGTTTTACTTCCAGATTGTGCTGGTCTAACCTCTGCGCCTAACATTTTCATACGGGCTACGTTGGGCGCCTGGCGCTTGATGTCTAATTCACCCATATAAACAATACACGTTATCCCCATAAGTGCGCAAACGGTTGCTGTAGCAACTCCGTGTTGTCCTGCTCCTGTTTCTGCTATAATACGGGTTTTGCCTAGCCGTTTGGCTAACAGAATTTGTCCAATGGTGTTGTTGATTTTATGTGCGCCTGTGTGACATAAGTCTTCGCGTTTTAAATAGATTTTTGTGTTGTATTTTTTAGATAAGCGTTCTGCAAAATACAATGGAGTAGGACGACCTACATAATCTTTTAATAGCTGATCAAATTCATTTTTAAACTCCTCCTTGGCTGTAATTTCAAGGTAGTTCTGACGCAATTCCTCAACATTTGGGTAAAGCATTTCTGGAATATAGGCTCCACCAAAATCTCCGTAATAGCCTTTTTCGTTGGCATTGTATGTACTCATAGCACTAATTTTTCTTTAAACTTTTTTAATTGCTCAGCATCTTTAAGAGCTGGAGCAGTTTCAAACTTGCTGTTAATATCAATCGCATAAACAGGCAAGTCTGTTTTGCAAAGTTCGTTAATCTTATCTATTTCTTTCAACCCGATGCCGCCGCTGATAAAAAAAGGCAAGTCAAAGGGGTAATGTTCTAAAATTGACCAGTTAAAAGTAGTTCCATTTCCTCCTGGCATAGGCCCTTTGGTGTCAAATAAGAAAAAATCACAATAGGGTAGATAGTCAAGAAGGGTATCAAAATCAAAGGCTTCACCCACTCCAAATGCCTTGATGACTTGTGCTTTTCCCTGTAGTTCGCGACATAGCCCGGCTGACTCATTGCCGTGCAATTGCACAGCACCGAGCTTGTGGTTTTCAATTGCATCTTCGATTTCTCCAACAGTGGCATCAACAAACACCCCTACTTTTGTAATGCCTTCAGGCACGTTTTGTGGTTTTGAACAATGTCTTTTTGAGCCATTCCACAAAATAAACCCCATATAGTCAGGTTGTAGAACTGCTACTTCTGAAATATTGTTTGCTTCTCGCATGCCACATACTTTCCACTTCATGAGCTGTAGTTTTCAATAAAGTTATGTGCAGCTTTTCCAGGGTTTTCTTGAAGCATAAAATGTTCTCCCATCAAAAAACCATCAAAACCAGCTTGAGAGAGTTTTTCAATAGCATCGTAAGACGAAATGCCGCTTTCCGAAATTTTTATTTTTTCACTTGGTATATGCTTTGCTAGAGTGATGCTGGTACTTAGATCAACAGAAAAGTCTTTGAGGTTTCGATTGTTGACTCCAACTACATCGACATATGATAATGGTGCTTGTGTAAGCTCCTCCAAGTTATGCACTTCAAGTAGCACGTCTAGTCCTATGTCCTTTGCGGTTTTGGCAAGTTGATTGGTTTCTTCTGCGTTAAGACAAGCTTTAATAAGCAATATGGCATCAGCTCCATAGGCTTTGGCCTCGTGAATTTGATAAGCATCTACAATAAATTCTTTTCGTAATAGCGGAAGATTGCACGCAGCACGCGCCAAAAGTAAATCTTCTAAAGAACCACCAAAATATTGTCCATTGGTAAGTACAGACATGGCTGCTACGCCAGCTTGCTCATATCCTGCAGCTACCCCGGCAGCTCGGGATTGTAGTTTTATTTGAGGCTTAGATGGTGAACGGCGTTTGTGTTCAGCCACAATTCCCATTGGGGTATTCTTAATTGCATCAGCAAAGGAGATTGCTTTTCTGTTATAATGGGGCATGTCTTGTAACTGCGCTTGGGATATCATCTGTTTTTTCAGGGCAATTTCCTTGCGTTGGTCTATGACGATTTGTGCTAAAATACTCATGCTTTACTCAGTGCTAATAATTTGGTGAAGACGCCTAATGCCTTTTTAGATTCAATAGACTCTTGTGCTTTGGCATAGCCATCAGGTATCGAAATATTCAGCGCTGTTGCAATGGCGGTACCTGCATTAGCACATACGACTTGTTTTTGTGCGGCCGTGCCCTTGTCATGAAGGACTGCCGTAAAAATTGCTGCAGCATCTTTAACCGTATTACCGCCCCCAATAGCCTCAGGTGTAAGTGGTTTAAGCCCAAGGTCTGTAGGGCGAACAAGGCGTTCTCCTGCATTGGAAATAATTTTGGTTGCACCTGTTAAGGAAATTTCGTCATAGCCATCAAGCGCATGCAACACACAAAACTGCTTATCTGAACTTTGAAATAAGTATCCGTATAGTCGCATTAGTGCCAAATTAAACACACCAACGATTTGGCGCTTGGGCATACACGGATTGACCAAAGGTCCTAGCATATTAAAAAAGGTTTTGAGTTGGAGCGCACGCCTGATAGGCGCTACATGTTTCATCGCTGGGTGAAACAAAGGCGCGTGTAACACACAGATGCCTGCTTGGTCTATACAGCGTTCCAAAAAGTCAGCATCGTTAGAAAAACGAATGCCCAAATGTTCCATTACGTTACTTGAACCACAAGAAGAGGAAACACCATAGTTGCCGTGTTTTGCTACATGAACGCCCGCACCAGCTGTTACAAATGAGGCAAGTGTGGAAATATTAAAGGTGTCTTTGCCGTCACCACCAGTACCACACAAATCAATTGGGTTGTAAGCCGCCAGATCAACGGCTAAACAAAGTTCAAGTAGCGCATCTCTAAATCCGGCTAATTCGGCAACATCAATGCTACGCATCATGTATACGCTTAAAAAGGCCGTAACTTGATAAGGATCTGCTGCACCACTGCCAATAAAGAGTAAAGCATCCTTGGCTTCTTGCTGCGATAGCTTTTCGTGTTGTATGAGGCGTGTTAAAATCTCTTTCATAGCGCAACCCAGTTTTTTAATAGCTGTTTTCCATTGGGCGTAAGCACTGACTCAGGGTGAAACTGCACGCCATAAATGGGGTGTGTTTTGTGCTTGAAGGCCATGACTTGACCATTTTCTTCTTCTGCCAACAATATAAATCCGTCGGGTAGTGGTTTGTTGACTACCCAAGAATGATAGCGCCCAACATCAAATGAACTTGGGAGTCCTGCAAACAGGGCATCGTCTTGCGTTATGGTCATTTTACTCGCTACACCGTGGAATACGGTTGAAAGGTTGGTTAATGAACCTCCGAAAACCTCCGCTATAGCTTGGTGTCCTAAACAAACGCCAAGCATAGGAATGCTAGTTGCATATGCTTTAATAGTGGCTTTTAGTAGCCCAGCCTCATCTGGAATTCCTGGTCCAGGAGAGAGCACGATTTTATCAAAACCAGCCACTTCCTCAAGTGTAAATTGATCGTTGCGTTTTACCGTAACGGTACAGTCAAGCTCCTCTAAATAATGTACTAAATTAAAGGTGAAAGAATCGTAATTATCAATGACTAAAATATTCATGGAAATTGTTTTTCTGCTTTGTCCATGGCGGTGTTAAGCGCACGTAATTTGTTATATACTTCTTGCAATTCGCTTTCTGGGTCTGACTTTGACACAACTCCTGCACCTGCGTGGTAGTGCAGCACATTGTTTTTGCTCAAAAAAGACCTGATGATGATCGCGTGGTTGTAGTTGCCTTTAAAATCCAAAAAACCAATAGCACCTCCGTAGAAGGAGCGGTCTGTGGTTTCATAGGATTCGATAAGTTGCATAGCGCGGTGTTTGGGAGCGCCACTTAATGTTCCAGCCGGAAAAGTGTCTGCTACAATTTGCATCGTTGCCGTATCCTTCTTTTTTTGCCCTGTGACTTTAGATACCAAGTGAATAACGTGCGAGTAAAATTGCACTTCTCTGTCTTTTTCAACAGTCACATCCTGTCCATGGCGGCTCAAATCGTTTCTAGCCAAATCTACCAGCATCATGTGTTCGGCGTTTTCTTTCAAGTCTTTTGCCAATTCTTTTGCTTTGGTTTCGTCTTGCGCATCATTTCCCGTTCGGATAAATGTACCTGCTATGGGGTGAATTTCCGCTACACCGTCTTGGACCACCAGTTGGGCCTCTGGAGAACTACCAAATATTTTAAAACCGCCAAAGTCAAAATAGAAAATATATGGCGATGGGTTTATCGAGCGCAGTACGCGATACAAACTGAAGTCATCTCCGCTGTACGCTTGTGAAAAACGACGGGAAAGTACTATTTGAAAAACGTCGCCACGCATGCAATGCTTTATGCCTTTTTTGACCAAGTCTACAAATGCTTCATCACGCATATTAGACGACGCCTCTCCTTCTTTTTTGAATGAATAAGAATCACGTGCCGGTGCATTGAGTAATTGGACAACCTCAGCTAGGTTGCTTTCGCTTTGGTAACAATGGGCAAAAAGCTTGGCTTGGTTGTTAAAAACATTGATTGCGATAATATTTTGATACAGCGCATAATATATTTCGGGTATATCTGCATCTCCTCCTTTTTTTGCGAGCTCAATATCTTCAAAATATTGCACAGCCTCATAAGATGTATAGCCAAACAAGCCGTTGCTTAAAAAGCGATTTTGAAGTTCGTCTGTTTCAAATTGAGCGGCAAATGCTTCGAGTTTGTCAACTACTGAAATGTTTGGGGCAACAACTGTTTGGGAAGTGCTACCGTCTGGAAAACGCTCCGTTATGTTTTGATTGTGCACCTTAAAAGAGGCAATGGGGTTAAAGCATATATAGGCCACACTGTTGTCATTGGCACCATAGTCAGAACTTTCGAGCAACACACTTTCTGGGTATGCATCTCTAATTTTAAGGTACATATTAACCGGCGTCATGGTGTCGGTCAAGAGCTCACAAGTATCAGTTTGTAGTTTAAACTTCATTAGTTAAAAATAAAAAAAGGCCTGTCATAACATGACAAGCCTTTTAATTGTATATAATACGCTTATCATCTCCAATTAGGAGTTCCACCAAAGCGTATTAAAAATGCGTTTTTTCATCAGCCCAAATATATGCATTTCAGCGATAAAAAAACAAGGGCTAGTATGTAAAGCTCACACGAAGCTTCAATTCGTCGTTAATAAGCTTGTCTCCTAGGTTTTCAAAAAAGGAATCAGATCTAAATTTTACGTTGTATTTGGAGCGGTCAATCTCAAAATCAGCTGTAGCCGTGTTGTTGTTAATTTTGAGTTCAAATGATTCTGAATGAGTAATACCTCGAATGGTAAAATCACCTGTAATGTTGTATCCCTCATCAGAAGGTGTAATAGATGTAAAAACCAGTGTAGCCTCTGGATGTTCTGCTACCCCAAAAAAATCATCTGATTCAAGGTGGCCAACTAGCCTTGCGCCATATTCTTCAGACAAATCTGTACACACTATAGAGTTCATGTCAACTGTGAAGTTTCCGCCCGTAAGCACATCAGCATCAAATGTTAGTGCCCCTTTACTAATGTTTATGGTTCCAACATGGGATTCGGTAGTGATTTTTGATCCTTCCCAATTGATGATTCCATTAGCAATAGCTTTTGTCTGTGCATTTAACCCAAAGCTTAAAAAAGTAATTGCCAAAAAAGCTGTTATTGTTTTAGTATTCATTTTGTTTTTTTTAATGTTATTTTGATTTTAGTTTACTCAGTATTAGCAATAATTGTTCCATTTCATGCTGAGACAGGGGCGAGGTGAGTGCTTTTTCTGTATGATCTATAACCGCATCTATTTTCATGAGCAATTTCATTCCTTTTTGGGTTATAAAAATATTCACCTTGCGCCGATTTTCAGGACAAACAGTGCGCTCAACACACCCTTTTTCCAAGAGCTTGTCTACTATCCTGGAGGTATTGCTCATGCGGTGAATCATGTCATCTGTTATACTCTCCAAGGAAGCAGCAGCCCCATTGCGACCTCTCAAAATGCGCAATACGTTAAACTGCTGTAAGCTCAGTCCAAATGGCTGAAGTGTATTTCCAATGTGCTCAGCAAATACATTTCCTCCCTTCATCACCTGCACAACCACGTCTTTGTTAATCATTGTACTAACAACTATTGTATATACAAATATATAAAAAAAATTAAATTATATTTGATAAAATTAAAAGATGCACAGGGTAATTGTTTTTATGTTTATAGCGACTGCTTGTGTGTCTTCGCCCAAAAAACAAACACAAATGAATGAATTAGCGCCCGATGCATGGGCTGAACTACAAGAGCAAACTTCAGCGTCAGTAATCCTTGATGTTAGGACAGTGGAAGAGTTTGAATCTGGATATATTAAGGGAGCATTGAATATGGATATTCGCGGAGGTGCAGATTTTATTGCCTCTGTAGAAGCACTGGATAAATCCAAATCCTACTTTGTGTATTGTCGCTCTGGCGCAAGAAGCGGGCAGGCTTGTCAGCTTATGAGTCAAATGGGTTTTAGCGCTGTATATAATCTTGAAGGTGGTGTCCTTGCTTGGGAGGGCGATTTGGAGGAGTAATCTCAAAACAAGGTGCGCGAAGAACTGCTCGCCTATTTATGGAAAACACAATATTTTAGCCGCAAAGCGTTAAAAACGACTGACGGTGATACACTTGTTGTGGTCAAACCTGGACAGGAAAATCCGAATGCGGGGCCTGATTTTTTTAATGCACATATCCAACTAAACAAAACCCTCTGGGTAGGAAATGTTGAGCTTCATCTTCAAGCTTCAGATTGGTTTAATCATCGGCATGAAGTGGATACCAATTACGATAATGTCATTCTGCACGTGGTTTGGAAAAATGATATTCCTGTTTTTGATGTTAGCCAACAGCCCATGCCAACTCTGTGTTTGTCTGAATATGTACCCAATAGCATACTCAAAAAGTATGAAAAATGGATAAGTCAAGACAAAAAATGGATTAGCTGCGCAGATAAGATTCACGTGGTTTCTGAGTTTCATCAACGTCAATTTTGGGAGCGACTCTATGTAGAGCGACTTATGGAAAAAACAGCCTTATTTCAACACTGGTTATCACTGACCAAAAATAATTGGGAGGCGGTATTTTTTGTTGCTTTGGCTAAAGGTTTTGGGTTAAAGCAAAATGGGTTGGCCTTTGCTAATATGGCGCTTGCAACCCCATGGAAAGCCGTACTTAACTGCGCTTCAAACACTGAAGACCTGGAAGCACTTTTTTTTGGACAGTCAAATCTTTTTCAAAAAACAGTTGATCATACATATTTTATACGTCAACAAAAAACATATCAATATTTGAAGCACAAGTACCAACTTATGCCAATTTCGGAAAACCTTAATTTTTTCCGTTTGCGACCTGCAAATTTCCCCACTATTCGATTGTCACAACTCGCATGGCTCACTTCCCAACAGCCACGGTTGTTATCCCATATTCATGCTGCAAAAAACGTAGATACATTGTATGCGTTAATGCAAGCCAAGACGACCTCTTTTTGGGAATCACATTATCATTTTAACACACCTGCCAAACAGCGGCAGCGCAAATTGACAAAGTCGTTTATTCAGCTACTTCTATTAAATACTGTTTTCCCTTTTCTATTTCATTACTATAAATACACAGGCGATGAGCGTGTTAATCAAATATTGGATTGCGTTCGCCAGCTGCCACCCGAAAAAAACAATTACAGTCTCAAATTCAAGGCACTTGGCTGCACCATTGAAGATGCCCTTGAGAGCCAGGCATCTATCCAGTTAAAAACCAACTATTGCAATCCTCGTAGATGCTTGTCATGTAGCTTTGGACACGAGCTTTTAAATCTTTGATTACTTTTGTAACATGAGCACTATGCATGAATTACGCTATTTTCTAGAAAAACGTGGCTTTGAAGTATGCTCACGCTTGGCAGAACGCCTAGGTATGAAAGCAAAACACGTCCGCATTTTCTTTATATATCTAAGTTTTTTTTCATTGGGCGCTGGCTTTGCATTATATTTGGTTTTTGCCTTCTGGCTTAGAATGAAAGATTTTTTATTTGCTAAACGTTCATCAGTTTTTGATTTATAATCCAAACTAATTTATGAAATACTTTATCACCCTAATTATGACACTTTTGTGTCTGCCGCTAAACGCCCAAACTTCCGAAAAGGGACTCGACGAGCGCATTAATGAAGCATTTAAGCCTGTTTCTGACTTTTTCTCTGAGGTTGTTTTCTTTCAAGTTGGGGGTAATCCTTTTGTAATTTATTTATTGGTTGGAAGCGCATTGTTTTTTACCATTTACTTTGGGTTTATCAACGTCCGAAGATTTCCACTTGCTATAAATGTAGTGCGCGGAAAGTACGACGATATTGATCATCATTCAGCTTCAAAAAAAGCAGCTGTAAACGTTGTTGATGGTGATGTAATTGACACCATAAAAGATGAAAGCCAAGAAGGTGAAGTAAGTCATTTTCAAGCCTTGGCAACGGCTGTTTCTGGGACTGTAGGAAATGGAAATATTGCTGGAGTTGCGCTCGCCATTGCACTTGGTGGTCCAGGCGCTACCTTTTGGATGATTGTTTGCGGGCTTATTGGTATGTCAACCAAGTTCGTTGAATGTACGCTTGGAGTAAAATATCGTGATGTAGGACCTGATGGAACAATCTATGGGGGGCCTATGTATTATTTAAAAAAAGGGTTGAGTGAAAAAGGTTTTGCTAAGCTGGGAAAGATTACAGCTGTCATTTTCGCAGTATGTTGTATTGGGGGTTCCTTTGGTGGAGGTAATGCTGCCCAATCGAACCAAGCTACAGTTGTTTTGAAGCAACTTATGGGGCTGGAAAGTACTAGCGCAGGGGCTGTTATTGGCGTGTTGATGGCAATTCTTGTGGGGCTTATAATTATTGGTGGGATTAAGCGTATCGCTTCTGTTACCGAGCGTGTTGTGCCATTTATGGCTGTGCTATATGTGTTGGCGTGTGTTTATATTTTGTCAGTTAACTTTAGTTTTTTGGATGATGCCATTTCGCTCATCGTTTCTGAGGCATTCAACCCAAAGGCCATCGGAGTGGGTGGAATCATTGGTGTTTTAATGGTAGGTTTTAAACGAGCCGCTTTTTCAAATGAAGCAGGAGCAGGGTCAGCTTCTATTGCGCATTCTGCGGTAAAAACCAAGTATCCAGCCTCTGAAGGCTTAGTTGCTTTGTTGGAGCCTTTTATTGACACAGTGGTAATATGTACGATGACAGCTTTAGTCATTATCACTTTCAATAGTCAAAATAAGTTTGCTTACGGAGATTTGTCAAAATATGATAATGCTATTGAGCAAGCAGATGGTAGTCATAGCCTTGTGATTGGCGGGGTTAATTATGAAGATGTCAGCGGTAAAGTTTTAATAGACGGCAGTCTTTATGAAGGTGCTGGAATTACTTCTAAAGCATTTGAGCAATACATCCCATATTCCGATTTGTTCTTAACAATAGCAGTTTTCTTGTTTGCTATTTCAACTATGATTTCATGGTCCTATTATGGAATTCAGTCTTGGAAGTTTTTATTTGGCAGGGGAAGGCGAGCAGACATGACCTATAAGTTGTTGTTTTTAATTTTTATCATAATTGGATCTGCAGCAAGTATGGACTCTATTTGGGCGTTCTCCGATGCCATGATTTTTGCTATGGTGTTTCCCAATATGATTGGGCTTTTCTTCTTGTTCCCTGTAGTGAAAAATGAGCTAAACAGATACCTTACAGCCATACGTGCCAAATCATGATCTAATATGTGAAACCCCCAAGTCCTTTTTATAAACTAAATAAAGCACAGCGTAGGGGTGTGTTGTGGACCTTTTTTTTGTTCCTAGGGATTCACTTGCTGATTAGGCTATCAGATAATCCAAGCACTAACAATACTAATGCTTTGGTTGCAAACAAGGAAGTCCAGCATCTTATAGACTCCCTAATGGATTTAAAAATTGTCTCCGACAAGGTAAGAGATAGTATTTATCCATTTAACCCCAATTACATATCCGATTTCAAAGCCTATCAACTTGGTATTTCTATGTCAGTTGTTGAGCGCATTCGCGCTTATCGCGCCGCTGGATCTTATTTGTATTCAGAAGAAGACCTAAAACAGGTTGCGGGATTGTCTGATGTTGAAATGAATCGCATACGTCCGTATTTAAAATTACCAGAAATTAAAAAAGTAAAAAACACTATCGCCGTAAGGGCTAAAGCAGAACTTAACAGTGCTACTGCTGAAGCTTTGCAAGAAGTTTATGGAATTGGCCCTGTGTTGGGTCAGCGTATAATTACCCTACGTAAGCAGTTAGGAGGATTTTTGATTAAGGATCAATTAGACGATGTGTGGGGTTTGAAACCCGAGGTACAGGATCAGTTGTGGATGCATTTTAAAATGGATTCTGTTCCCAATGTCATCAAACAAAACATCAACGACTTGACTATCGCAGAGCTTTCGCAGTCGCCATATATTAGTGTTTCTTTAGCCAGCAGCATTGTGGCTTTGCGAACACAGCAAGATTCCCTAACCTCTTGGCATGAGCTGGCTGCTATTACACAAATAGACTCCATTAAAAAAGCAAGATTATCTTTATATTTGTCGTTTAATTAGCTATGAATACTGAAATACAATCGGGTCCTTCCTTTGAATTGGGCGAAACGCACAAGCTGATATCAGCCTCTGCTCGTGATTTTGCGCAACAGTACATTGCGCCACACGTAATGGACTGGGACGAACGTCAATTTTTTCCTAAAGAACTTTTGCATCAAGCCGGCGATATGGGCTTTATGGGCGTACTTGTACCTGAATCCTATGGCGGTGCTGGTCTTGGATATTTTGAGTATACAGCTATTATTGAAGAAATCTCAAAGGTTGATCCTTCCATTGGACTTTCCATTGCTGCGCACAACTCTTTGTGTACAAATCACATTTTGGCTTTTGGGGATGAATCTCAAAAACAGCGTTGGTTACCCAAGCTTGCTTCTGGCGAATGGATAGGCGCATGGGGGTTGACAGAACACAACACAGGCTCTGATGCTGGCGGAATGAATTCTACTGCTGTTCAGGATGGAGACGACTGGATTATCAATGGTACTAAAAACTTTATTACCCATGGTAGCAGTGGAGACATAGCAGTTATAGTGGTGCGTACAGGCGAAAAAGGCGACAGTCGAGGAATGACTGCCTTTGTTGTTGAGCGCGGTACTCCAGGCTTTTATGCGGGCAAAAAAGAAAACAAACTTGGAATGCGTGCATCTGAGACAGCAGAGCTTGTTTTTGATCAATGTCGTATTTCAGATGCAAACCGCTTGGGTCCTGTCGGCGATGGATTTATTCAATCCATGAAAATATTAGACGGTGGAAGAATTTCCATAGCAGCATTGTCCTTGGGAATTGCAAGAGGTGCTTATGAAGCCTCCTTAAAATATTCTTCCGAACGCGTGCAGTTTGGAAAGCCCATCAACGCATTTCAAGGCATTTCGTTTAAGTTAGCACAGATGGCCACAGATATTGAAGCCTCCGAATTGCTGATGCACAAAGCCTGTTATGAAAAGAATATGGGTAGACGCATGACAAAAATCAGTGCCATGTGTAAGCTATTTGCTTCCGAAACTTGTGTAAGAGTTGCAAATGAAGCTGTCCAAGTTTTTGGTGGATATGGGTATTCTAAAGATTTTCCTGTTGAAAAATACCTTCGTGATTCCAAACTTTGCACCATTGGTGAGGGTACTTCTGAAATCCAAAAAGTAGTTATTGCAAAACAAATTTTAAAATAGGGTAGTAGGTTCTTATAAATACTACTATATTTGCCACCTAATTCTAAAGAAAGGAGGGTAGATTCATGCTAATAATTCCAATCAAAGACGGTGAAAATATCGATCGCGCACTAAAGCGCTTCAAACGTAAGTTTGATAAAACAGGAACCATGCGTCAGCTCCGTCA
>JAQWKF010000127.1 GCA_029247985.1 Flavobacteriaceae bacterium | reverse complement strand
AACTAATTTTCGATTAGAAATATCACCACAATTTAAAGAGGTATTGGCTAACTTTAAGGCTGCGCCCACCTCATAAGGAAGTAATCCAAGAGCTGAAGCAGTAGATGAAAGTTTAATAAATTCTCTTCTTTTCATAAGCGTTATTACATCAATTGGAATTCGGCAGCATTGATCATTTTAGGAAGCAAACCTTCTTGACCAGAAAGTCTGTTCTTAATAAAATTAGCGGCAGCTTCTTGTGTGCTCCCATTTGTTGTCTTGTAGGCTTCCCATGCATCATACCAAACATAATTTTGCTCATTGTCATGAATTAGAAATTTCACAAAATAAGCAATCCGGTTGGCGTCTAAATCTTCGCTATAAAAGAGCTCGGATAACTCTTGTACTATTTTAGTGGCGTCATAGGGGTCTGAAACAGTATTTTCAATAAAATCCGTAGCATCAAAGGCTGTCCATATGCGCGCATAATATTGATAACCATTATTGGTTGTTTGAACACCTTGGATTACATTATGTCCGTTTCCATAATTATCACTAGTATACGTTCCACCAATAAAAGATAGAATAGTATTGTAGCGAGCTATGATATTGTTTGAATTAAACCAAGCCCTATCATAGGCAGGTGGTTGGTAATCGGCAGGGTAACCAGCGACTGATGGTGGAGAAAAAATATTCATTCCACTATATGAGAAAAACGTATTGTGGCAAAAATTCCACCAAAACATATAAAACCTATAATTCTCATTGCTTTTTGCATCATTCTGACTTGTACCCTCAGCCACTTGAGGCGTTTCTGGGTTTGGAATCTTAATATCTAGTATTGATAACAATTCATTTAAAAACTGTAATGGGCTTTTTATAATACCTCCAATGTTTTCATTGGAACTATCCGAATCATCTAAATCAAAAAAATGCTTTGATTTGAGTAAAGTCTGTAATACTTCTAGCAAGTTATACCCATTATTTTTAAGCTGTTGCGCTAGGAGTGTGATGATATCATCCTCAACCTCTTGATCCCATTCGCTGCGAACAAACATGCGGTACATTTTACGAACATAATTTTTTGCAGTCTCCAATTGATCAAAGACCATATCCACAAAATCATCCAACTCTGAATGTATAGTTGATGTTGAATTTCCACCAGAAATGGTTTGATTGTCAAAAGCATAGCTAAACGTTTTATCTCCCTTATCGTGCTTATTCACATTGATATACCCCATAGGAATGCCGAAGGGAAAATGCGGAGATTTAGCGCTGTCACTGTCTAAAGTATTGCGGTTATTTTTCAATTTAATGCCTGAAAATACCTTAGCAGCTTGAACAACATCGTGTTCGGTATAATTCGTATAATCGCCATCAGAAACCTGAGGACCTTTGCCAATAGTGAAAAGTTCTAAAAATTCGCGAGCATAATTCTCGTTTGGGCTGTTATTGTTATTATCTCCATTATCTAAATAATAAAGCATGGAATTATCAAAAGTAATTTTGCGAGCAAGGTCTTTAACACTTTTATCAGCGTAAAATTGCAGCAAGTTTAAATAGTCAAAATAATGAGCTGATTTACCAGAACCGTCGTCTTTGGAAGCAGTAAAGGTGGTAAACAAAAACCACGTTAGTTTATCGATGAGAGTGTTTTGTTTTATGGTATTATACCACCACCATCCAGCAACCAAAGCGCGTTTGGGGCCTTGCCTACATGTATAACTGTTGTTTTGCCAATTGGCATCATTTAGCCAAAAGCCATCCTGATTATTTGCACACGAAGTATTAGCCCCTGGCCCATTTGTAACAGGATCGTTTGGCCAATTCCATGCGTATGACTTAGAAACATTTAGCTGGGCTAATATTTCAGCTGGTGTTTTGCCAATCATGGCATCCAATTGCGCTTTTGAGTATTGAAAGCAAGCCCTTCTAAGCAGGTGCTTTGTTAACCTTTTGTCAAGTGGCTGATTGTGTTCATTTAATGAAGCCATTTTAAGCCATAAAGAGTTATCTTCTAGATTATACTGAATTATTACCAATTAAAATTAAGTAAAAAAAGTTACTTAATTTAAATAATCAGCTTTTTAGGGCAAAGAATGGTAACTTGTGGTCAATAAATGTTAATATCGGCCGCATGCACAACAGTAATATTTACACAATATAATTCCAGCATGATACTAAAGTAACATGATAATCAATCGCTTTGTTGCAATGAGGAACCTTCTAAAAAGAAGGAGAGAAAAAGAAAGCTACTTAATTAAAGTAGCTTGATGTTGCTAGCGGACTTACCGCGTTTTCCATCAACTTCTTCAAAAGAAACGCTATCTCCTTCATTAAGAGTCATACCGTCTTCTAGGGCACTAATGTGTACAAAAACATCCTCACCAGCATCTGTTGTGATGAAACCAAATCCTTTTGATTCGTTAAAAAACTTTACTTTACCATTCATAATTTAAAAATATAAGCAAGAGTACGACTAAAAATTGAACTAACGATATAAAAATTGAATTTTTAGCTAATTATAAAGCTAAATGGAGACAAATTATTAGCTGTAATAAAAAAAGCGCCCAGAGGCGCTTTTTATTTTGTGTATTCTAGTTGCTACAACCACACAACTGCACCCGTTGCAAGTTGATAAACACCACCTTTTATGGCAATCTCACCAGCAGCTTCCATTTCAGCTAAAATGGGGCTCATGCTTTTGATTTCGCTTATGGTAAGGTTAACGTTTTCGGCTATAGCGGCGTTTACAAAATCGGTATTTCCGCTGTCGTGAGGTGCAGCTACATTAGGCTTTACTGCATCCACAGCTGGCTGAATATTAGAAAGCAACGAAGTGATATTTCCCAATTCAACACCATCGCAAGCTGCTTTTACTGCGCCACATCCTTCGTGACCTAAAACCACGATAAGTTTACTACCAGCCACCTTACACGCATATTCCATACTGGCGACAATATCCGTGTTGACAAAGTTTCCCGCCACACGAGCGACAAAAATATCGCCTAGTGCTTGGTCAAAAACTTCCTCAACTACAACACGAGAATCAATACAAGACAATACAATTGCTTGAGGCGCTTGACCAGAAACACTGGCAGCGCGTAGATCATTGATATTTACAGCTGTTAAATTATCAGTCGTATAATTAGAATTTCCAGCCTTTAAGTTAGACAAGACGGTGTCAGGCGTAAGTTGTGCCTGTGCATCTGATGTTAAGATATTATTTCTCATTTTTTTGAATTTTAGTTTTGTGATTTGATGTGATTTAAAAAATCTGGGAGTTCCTCAAAAACATTTGCCGCAGGAACCAGTTTCGGCAACAAACCTATACGCTCCATCATGTAGCGTGGTTGCTTTGGTAAATGAATAAAATAAATACGCTTTCCTTGTTTACTCAAATCTACCAATAAGTCCTCTAGTGCATACAACCCTGATTGGTCTATGTATTCCATACGATCAAAGCGAAAGAGTACTGTATTTGCTTCAGCCTTGATGGTCTTGGCTAACTTTTGAAAACCATCTGTAGATCCAAAAAACAAGGGACCATTGATATGCTTAATTGCAATGTTATCACTTTTTAGCAATGTACTGCTCTTTTCATCTTCCCAAAGTTTTTCCTTGCTTCCGGTAGTTACTTCTGAGGAGTTTTCTGTAAGGTCACCGATCTTTTTCATAAACATCAAAGATGCCATAACTAGACCAATACCTACTGCATATACCAAATTCCAAACCGTAGACAATAACATTACTACAAGCATCACTACAACTTCAGAGCTGATACCTGTTTTGCCAATTTTAATGTCTCGCGGAAGTGAAGGAATGGCGCGTAATCCCTTGTAATCCATCACTCCGATTCCAACTGTTACCAAAATTCCAGCCAGTACCGCAGCTGGAATGGTAGAAGCGGCTGAGCTAAACAACAGTAGAATCATAAGCAAAACCAGTCCAGCAATCATTCCAGAAATGCGTGTTTTACCACCTGAGTTGATATTTACAACCGTTCTAATAGTAGCACCTGCCCCCGGTATACCACCAAACATAGCAGAGATGCTGTTTCCAATCCCTTGCCCGATTAACTCTTTATTGGGTTTGTGCTTTGTCTTGGTCATATTATCTGCCACAACACTTGTAAGCAAGGAATCTATAGCCCCTAAAAGTGCTAGCGTCAAGGCTGTAAAAACGTATGGCATCAATTCTGCCAAACGTAACTCGGTGAAAATTTCCCATTTTGGTACAGGGAAACCTTGTGGAATAGCTGTAATGGGGCGATAATTTGGCACAAACAATATGGCTATTCCCGTCATGACAACCAACGCCACCAAGGTACTCGGAACTGCTGTTGTGATACGCTTGAAACCATAAATGATAATAATGGTACCAAGGGCTAATAAAAACTCAATCCAACTGATGTTTTGAAGTGCAGATGGTAATACACGGATAGCACCCAAAACACCCGACGCAGATTTGGCGGCTAGCGTTTGAGACTCTTCTAGAATTTGACCTTGGGAAATAGCAGATCCACGGACAACTGTATCTGAAAAATCTTCCAAAACAAGTAAACCTTCTCCCGCTTCCTCTTCAAGAATATTACTCAAAATAATGGCTTCTGCTTGGGGTTTGAATGTGTCAACATAGGCCATGTCTTCTTTGGCATAGTACCCTAGAACAGGAAGTAGCTGAGTGATTAATATGATGAGTCCAATGGCTGTCATAAAGCCAGAAACAACAGGATACGGAATATACCGAATGTACTTACCGAGCTTTAAAAAGCCTAACGCAACTTGCATCAGACCTGCTAAGATAAATACAGCTAGTATTATGGGGAGTGCTTTTTCAACACTACCGTCATTAGACGCGATTAGCGTACCGATGATGACCATACTCACTGCTGTCATAGGCGCAGTAGGCCCAGAAATTTGTGTGTTTGTTCCACCCAATAGAGCGGCAAAAAAACTTAGAAATATAGCGCCATAAAGACCAGCTGTGGGACCCAATCCAGAGGATACACCAAATGCAAGAGCCAAGGGAAGCGCAACAATACCTGCGGTTAAACCACCGAAGATATCGCCCTTAATGTGAACGAATGCTTTTTTCATTATTTAGTTAATTATATAAAAAATAGAATTTTAAAAAGGGTCAAAAAAACTAAATAGTATCGGGGGGAGGTGCGTCAAGAGCAGTGACAAATACAGTATGTACACGTTGATTAAAGTGAGAGGACAACGCTTTTTGGAAGAAAAATCGAAATACAGGGAGTTCAGTAACTAAAAATTTACTCTCTTCAAGAATATCAGTAAAAGCTTTTCCATCTTTAGGTTTAGGCTCTTCACTTTCCTTTGTAATGCTGATGGCTTCTGAGCCTGTATAATCTAAACCCGAATAAGCGATAACAGAAAGCTGAGAACAAAAAACCAAACACCACAATATATGTAGCGTCTTCGATGAAAAAAACAGATGTCTACCGTAATTCAATGGAAGAAATTTTTCTTTTTAGCAGCTGCTAATATACAAATTTCTACATCACCAAATCTGCTTCACCAACAACGAAAAAACGCCAACGACTATAGCCAAAAGCAGATTACATTACTCTTTCAAAATCTTAATAAGCTGATGATTAGCAGTATCCAATCGATTTACCTTAACAAAATAGACACCTGGACTTAAGGCGGAAATATCTTGTTCTTTATCGTAGCTCGCTTGTAATTTTTTGCCAGAAATATCATAAACTTCAACAAAAACTGCACCTTCGGTATCTACAAAAAATTTGTCTTTTGTTGGGTTTGGGTAAATCAGAATGGGCTTTTCAATAAAAACATCCGTAATACTCAAAGCACATGTTGAACCAACTTCATATTGAAAATACTTTGTAATGCCTACTCCGCCAGGAAATGAAAACTTTACTCCATAACTGATATTCTCTCCCTGAGTAAAACCACCTAGCGTTTTAGAAAAAACATTGTTTCCAAGATCGTCCATACCGGTTTCAGCAAACGGAAATTCTTTAAACAAATAAGCAGGTGCTCCTGTTTTGTCTGTATCTAGAAGCTCGGCTGTGAATTTAACCGAATTTCCA
>JAQWKF010000100.1 GCA_029247985.1 Flavobacteriaceae bacterium | reverse complement strand
CGCAAAAAAAACCAAAGTTTTTTTGCTTGCAGGGCAGTCTAATATGGATGGGCGTGGCGCTGCTGAAAAACTTACAATAGATGAGCGAAAGCAATTAGCATTTGCACAAAAACGAATCCATTTTTATTATAAAGGAACGGTTGGCAACGGAAATGTTCCTTTAATTGTGGATGGCCCTTTGGATGTTACTGATCCTTGGCCTTTTGTAAAAAAGAAATTTAGACTTGACCAATGCTTTGGCCCTGAATTGTTTTTTGGCATGACGCTTTCTAAAGCTTACCCTGAAGAGAAGTTTTTATTTATTAAGCGCTCTCAAGGAGGTACATCACTCTATGGGGCATGGAATCCAAACTGGAACAAAGAAAAAGCAAGGCTTATAGGAGATGAAAATAAACCAAAACTTTTTGAGGATTTTATTGCGACAACAGATGCACAACTTGCCAAATTACCCCCCAATAGCTTTGAAATTGTTGGCATGCTGTGGGTGCAAGGTGAATCTGACAATGGTCCTATGCCCTCAGGCACCTATGGACAAAATATCGCTACACTTATCCAAAAAGTAAGAGATTATTATGGCGTTCCATATATGCCTTTTCTTATGTTAGGAGTGGGGAACGATAAAGTGGTTAAAGGCATGAGGGATACAAGTAAAAAAGGGTTAAACGTTTCGCTCATTCTAAAAAGCAATAACCCCAAGGCAACAAACTACACTCCTATCTACACGCATAATTGGAATGGAAAGCCGGCAGGCCATTATAATTATACTGGGATGAAAAAAATAGGTAATATGTTTTTTGATACCTATCAAAAATATTATGCTAATTTTATAGATAGATGAAAGGTGTTTTAAGTAGTATTGGAGTTGTTTTATTGATGTTTTCTTTTGCCATTGCTCAAAGCAAACAACCCAATATCATTTGGCTTGTTAGTGAAGATCAATCGCCTGAATTTTTTCCTATGTATGGCGACGATACCGTTTCCTTGCCACACCTTTCACAATTGGCTGAAGACAGTATCATTTATGACAATATGCATGCAACGACGCCTGTTTGTTCTCCAGCGCGAAGTGCCATAATTACGGGTATGTATCCGACCACCTTGGGTACTCATAATATGCGGACCTATAACGAAGGGCGTGACAGCAATCAGCCCCAACTTGGCATTCCAAGCTATTCGCCAAAATTCCCAGATTATATCCGCCCCTTTACTGCCTATATGCGAGAAGCGGGATATTATTGCACCAACAGCAATAAACAAGACTATAACTTCAAGATTAGCGACGATGCTTGGGACCAAACCTGCCGTTACTGTGCCGGTGCGCAAAAGGCAAACATCCACTGGCGTAACCGCGCTAAGGGACAACCCTTCTTTGCAGTATTTAATTTTCAAATCACGCACGAGTCACAAATTTGGGCACAACATAACAATAAGCGATATGTAACGCCAGAGGAGGTGAATAACATCCCACCCTATTTTCCAGACGATCCGATTGTGAGAGAAGATATGGCCATCAACTACAGTAATTTGGTGCGTATGGATAAAGAGATAGGTGCCATTATAAACGAATTAAAAGCACAAGGCCTATATGACAATTCCTATATCTTTTTTTACAGTGACCATGGTGGACCCTTCCCCAGACACAAACGTGCTATTTATGACTCGGGAGTAAAAGTACCACTGATGATTAAATTACCAAAAAATGCCAAGGCTGGAAATCGAAATGACGACTTATGGAGTTTTGTAGATTTGGCTCCGACAGTGTTGCAACTGGCACAGATTCCCCTCCCAGACTACCTTCAGGGTATGTCTATTTTAGACAAAAAAACCAAGCCTAGAAAATATTTAGTAACGGCTTCTGACAGATTTGACGGTCAAGTAGATCGCATCAGATCCATTAAGACAAAGCGATATAAGCTTATTAAAAACTACAATGTTTCACTGCCTCATGCATTGGAAGTCAATTATAGAAAAAAGATGCCCATGATGCGTCGATTGATGGAGTTGAACGAAAAAGGTCTTTTGAATAAAAACGCACAGCGCTGGTTTGAAACCCCAAAGCCTGAAATGGAGTTTTACGACCTAAAAAAGGACCCTTTTGAGCTTAACAACTTGGCTGATAAGGCGTCTCACAACACTAAGCTACGTCAGTTCAATAACCTGCTTGAAGCATGGATTAACGACACAGGTGATTTGGGAAATTTACCCGAACAAGAGATTATTGATTATTCTACCAATTGATGTAAACCTAATTTTTCAAAACCTTAAATGTGGTTGTGTGGTGGTCAGTTGTAATCCGAAGCACATAGTTTCCTTTACTCAAATAGGATATTGGTATACGGTGATTTTGCCCTAAGGTTTGCTTTTTTGCATAGTAAACAATTTGACCGCTGGTATTGTATATTTTCAACGAGGCATCAATTGACTGTGGTAATTTTAATGTAATATAATCATCAGCTGGATTGGGATAGACCAATATTTGCGCCAATATTTTATCATCAATGCTCAAGGCTGTAGGGTCCAAGGCAGCAGCCCAAAGCCCCCGACCATAGGTAGCTGCATATACCTTGTTTGTATTGTAGTTTACTTCCAACTCGTATATTCTTACGTTTGGCAGGTTATCAGAAAACGCTACCCAGGTATTTCTGGAATCAGCATCATTGTAAAATACCCCATAGTTCATTCCTAGAATCAAGTCTTCTCCATAAAAAGACAAGGCATTTGCCGAAAAGTTGGGTAGGGTATTTTTAATTATTTGCCAGTTGCTCCCTCCATCATTGGAAAGGAGTACCTTGTTGTCCCCAGAAACTGCCAATGCCAGCATGTTGGGATTGTCTTTGTTGATGGTAATGGCGTTGACATTACCTGTGTTTTCTGGAAGCGCAACAGCTGTCCAGTCTGTAAGCCCTCCATCTGTCGTTTTATAAAACAAATTATTTACAGCCAAATACATAATATCACTGTTATTAGGTGCAATTTTAAAATGATCAATATTACTATCAAATTGTTGTGAAATGGCATTCCACTCTAAGCCTAACGCTTGGGCATAAACGACATCATAGGCTACATATAACTTATCTGAAATCAAGGGGTCTTGTTCAAATGGCACAATCCAGTTGGCTCCATTATCGCTTCCAGCTTTTTCAGATGGGGTTTCTAGGCCAAACCTTGTATCTCCTTGGTCTGGACTGAAATAAAGGAAGCCGTACTGAGATGTTCCATAGAGTGTGTTGCTGTCATCTTTATCGACAAAGGTTTCCATACCATCTGCACCAAGCCAATCTTTCCACACACCGCCAACAAGAACCGAAGTTCCATTGTCTTGCGATCCACCGCTTACGATTTCAGAAGAACCACTATAAACACCAATCTTATAGAACTGACGCACACCAATACCTGACGAGAGGTCTTCATAATAATTGGCTGTAATAGTATTTGGATCAGATGCCTTATATACTCCACCATCAGAACCTACAAAAAGATTGCCGTTTACATACTCGATAATATCTATGTCTGCATGACAATAACCAATATCTTGATTTTCAGCATTTCTAGGAATCCATTGAGAAGAAATCGAAAAGTTTTCGCCACCATCGGTTGATCTCCATGATAAAATTCCTGCCATATATACGATATCTGCATTATTAGGATCCACGGTTATGTCCATGTCTCGTGGCGCTTGACCTCTATTATCATCTGCTTGGGAAGAGTAACCAAAATAGTTTTTGTCTGTATGATCTAATTTTGAAAAAGCCTGCCCATTGTCATTAGAGATATAGAGTCCGTTGAAAATGCCGTTTTTTTCTTCCAGCACATATATTTTTGATGGATCTTGAGCCGATACCCCCATCATTTTGGCATTCCCCGTAAAGCTGTTTTCTAAATCATCGTTCTTGCCTTCAAACCCCTCAAAGAACAAGATGTTATCAGAGGCATCTTTTAGTGTGATATCGTCTAGTGTTAGGCCTCTGCCCCAATTTGACACTGCAGTAAAAGCAATTTGAAAAGTACTAGAACTGTTGGTAACAGTTGAGAGGTCAAGTAGAACGTCTGTCCAGCTAGCAGCTTCAGCGGTATAAGAGCCGAGTGTTGTCCAGTTTTCGGATGTATTTCTTCTATAAGATACGCTAAGTTCGTCCACGTCTCCTTGATAATTAGCATTGGTGTAAGAAAAAGAAAGTAGCACGTTGGATATAGTACTTAAATCAATAGGTTTTGAAATGAGCCTAGCGCTATCGTTATTAAAATTTTCACTCAAATAAATACCCAAGCCATTTCCTGTTTTTGGTGAAACCGTATTATTTTGATTGGTGTTGTCATAAACCCACTCTTGATTCCCAGCCAACATCTCTTGCGTCCAATTGGTTCCTCCAATGCTTAGGTCAGGCCCATTAAATGGCGTAAATGTTATGCCGTTATCGGTAGATTTGTAAAAGTTATTACCTGTGGCATATACTTCATTGGTGTTTCCCGGTTTAAACTCAATGTCGTAACCTCTAACTGACTCCGCGTGTATTTTGCTCCAACTTACACCGCCATTGGTTGATCGAAAAACACCTTCATTTTCAACACTTGCATACATGATGTTGGTGTTTTCGGGCTTGATAAGTATTTTATTCACTCTATCATATGAGCTACTTCCAATAAGGCTGTTCCCATTGAGTAGTGTCCAAGATGTACCGCCATCTGTAGATTTAAATACTCTACCCTGAGTGCTTCCCCAAAAGTAGGTATTGTTGTTGTCTGGCGCTACAGCAAGGCTGTAAACATCAATATTGGACATATTGTCTGTTAAACAGCTCCACTCTTGCCCACCATCTGTTGTTTTCCAAATACCACCAGTCGGACTTCCGGCGATAAAACGATTCGTACTTTCAAATGCCAAAGACGTAATTCTCCCCACACCAGGGTTCCATCCAGAGGTACCATTTTTATAGGTAGGGCCAAGGTCATTCCAAGCGGCGGTTTGTTGCACTACCCCTGAACGTGTAGAAATATTACGGCTTCTATTGTAACGGTGTAATTCCTCTAGGTACACGCTGTTTGGCGTTAATATGTTTTGTTCATCCGCCTCCATTTTTGCTCCATATAGCCAACGTTGGTAAAACTTATAATCGTTATTGTCAGTCCCTACTTTCTTAAAATAGCGATCGGCCACTAGTTCTATTTTTTCAAGGGAGGTTTCTCCGTCTTGAAGTAATTCCAGGTAAGGTTGGCTTTCAACCGATTGAAAGCACAAAAAGGCAATTAAATGGAATAAATATTTTTTGTTCATTTTAAATTTAAATAATAAACTTAAACGTTTCTTTCTCAAAGAAAAATTAGTTAAATAACTATCAATATAGAATTTTTTAATTTAGTAAAAAAAGCGTAATTTTTTACACTAAAAATTTTTAAATACTATACTTTAACCCGTGTGGACTGGGTTTATAATATAGTCGCGGGTGGAGAGAACGCACCCGGATCAATCGTTACGATAAGTTTAACGCCGTAAAAGTTAGAAATTATGGACGATAAAATTATAGTAGCACTCGAGCCCA
>JAQWKF010000097.1 GCA_029247985.1 Flavobacteriaceae bacterium | reverse complement strand
TGTTACAGAAATTATTGAGCAGGTCTATGCTGAAATCAAGAATTACGGACACGAGGAGCAAAAGAAGAAACTAATAGCGGGCATTGTCCTAACTGGTGGTGGAAGTCAACTCAAACACCTCAAGCAATTGGTGGAATATATTACGGGTATGGATACACGTATTGGCTATCCCAACGAACATTTGGCAGGTGATACGGACAAAGCAACTGCAAGTCCGCTTTTTGCAACAGCAGTTGGATTGGTCATGAATGCCGCAGAAACGCAATTGGCTTCACTTGATGCGGAGGCTAGTACAACAACAGACGAAACCGAAGACGGAGACGAAAATCCCCCTGAGAAACCCCAAAAGCGGACGTCAGTTATTGATCGATTTACAGAAAGATTAAAAATATTTTTAGAAAGCGCAGAATAAACTTTTATCTATGGAAACATTTGACAACATAACATTCGATTTACCCAAGAACAGGAGCAATGTCATTAAGGTAATAGGCGTTGGTGGCGGTGGCAGCAATGCTCTTAACTATATGTATAAACAAGGAATCAACGGCGTTGATTTTGTGGTGTGCAATACCGACGCTCAGGCACTTGAGAATAGCCCGATTCCCAACAAGGTTCAGCTTGGAGTTTCACTAACTGAAGGTCTTGGCGCAGGTGCCGATCCTGAGGTAGGAGCACAGTCTGCTGTTGAAAGCTTGGATCAAATTTCAGATATGCTTAGCGTAAACACTAAGATGATTTTTATCACTGCTGGAATGGGTGGTGGTACGGGTACTGGCGCAGCACCTGTAATTGCAAAGCTAGCACAAGAGTTGGGTGTGCTGACCGTTGGCATCGTGACCATGCCTTTTCAATTTGAAGGAAAGCTTCGCAACGAGCAAGCCCAACTAGGATTAAATAACTTGCGCAAACATGTCGATTCACTTATTGTGATCAACAACAACAAACTGCGCGAGGTTTATGGCGATTTGGGCTTTAAGCAAGGGTTTGCCAAGGCTGATGAGGTACTGGCAAATGCATCTAGGGGTATAGCAGAAGTGATTACCAACCACTACACACAAAACATTGACCTTAGAGACGCCAAAACCGTTTTGGCAAATAGTGGGACAGCTATTATGGGCTCAGGAGTTGCATCTGGCAGTCAACGCGCAAATGAGGCTATCGTGCAAGCCTTGGACTCTCCATTATTAAACGACAATAAAATATTGGGAGCTAAAAATGTATTGCTTCTTATTGTTTCTGGCAGTGATGAGGTGACCATTGATGAGATTAGTGCTATAAATGAATACATTCAAAAAGAGGCTGGTAATAGTACCAATATTATTATGGGTATAGGCGAAGATGATACGCTTGATAACGCCATTTCGGTTACCATCATAGCCACTGGTTTTGCCTTAGATATGCAGCAAGAGATTGTACATGCAGATCCACAAAAAATCATTCATTCGCTTGGTGATGAACAGAAAGTAACCCATGATTTGTCTATAGGGCAAATTCCATTATTTGAAACTGAGGCAATGCGTGAAGCACCACCTGCTTCTGAAGCAGGTGAAAGCATCACACCAACCACAGCATTGTTGCGTGATTTGGATGTTTCATTTGAAGAAGTAACGGCGCCTGTTGAAGCTGCTGCATCACAACCTACTCCGTTCACCATTCATGATGTGACACCGGCGGTTAATGAGATTGAGGTTGTTGATGCGGAAGAAGTTGTGCCAGCACCTGAAGTAGTATCACCAATCGATCAGCCTTTGGAAGCAGCGGATGTTTCACAAGAAAATGAGCCTGCTGTTTTGTTTCATTTGGATGCCGAAGAGCCAGTGCCACAAGCGATAAGTGCTAAGGAAGAGGTGACGCGTTTTGTTTTGGAAATGGAAGAGGAACCAGTACCAAAACCTGAGATGCGCAAGCCTACATCAACCCCAAAAGAGACACCTGTAACGGAAGAAAAACCCTTTTCCCCTGTAGACGGCACCATAGCCGAGGGCTTGGCTAGCAGGACAGCGGAACGTAAGGAAAAACTTAAGCAATTTAACTATCGCTTTAACCAAAATACTAGGGTTGAGGACTTGGAGCGTGAGCCTGCTTATAAGCGTCAAGAAGTTGAATTGAGCGAACCTGACAATGGTGGTGCAGCCTCGCGCACTTCGCTGAGCGTTGACAGCCAAAATGAAGTCCAAATAAGAACTAACAATTCATTTTTACACGATAACGTAGATTAATATGAGCTTACAAGAGAATGTTAACGAGCAGCTTAAGGCTGCGATGAAAGCAAAAGACACAGTAGCCCTGGAGTCTTTACGCGCTATAAAGACAGCGATAATGATGACCCAAACTCAAGCAGGTGCGAAAGAACTTACTTCAGACGATGAAATTAAACTTGTACAAAAGCTGGTGAAACAGCGAAAAGATAGCGCAGAAATTTTCCATCAGCAAGGGCGTCTAGACTTAGCAGCCCCAGAAGAGGCGCAAATCAAGATTATTGAGCAGTTTTTGCCAGAACAACTGGATGAATCAGCCATAACTGAAATAGTTATGGCGATTATTGCCAAGATTGGGGCCACTGGCATGCAAGATATGGGTAAGGTGATGGGTATGGCTTCCAAAGAGATGGCTGGTAAGGCAGATGGTAAAAGTATCTCGGCTATAGTTAGGCAAAAGCTGTCCTAACAAACTTCAAAAGTGTATTTTTGTCAACCACTGGCCCAGTAGTTCAACTGGATAGAATATCAGATTTCGGCTCTGAGGGTTGGGGGTTCGAATCCTCCCTGGGTCACATATTTATTACCAAGAATAATTTTTTATTTCTAGGAATATTTTTTTTGATAGTTTGTAATTTTAAATGAATTTTTCAAAAATCTTCCCGACAAAGCTTCTTGCCCATGTTGTAATTGTAAAAAGTAAATACCAGTAGATAGGTCTCCAACAAAAATATTTTTTTCGTTTTCGAATCTATATATAATTCTACCAAACATATCAAATATTTTTCTTGAAGCCGCCCTCAGGAGAATGGGCACAAAACAGATGTTCGCTGGTTAGCTTTATATTTTTTTAATGGACTTCATTTGAGTTCTTAAATATTTGTAATAAAAAAAGGTTTTTGACTTTATAATTGACCCAGGGAGGATTCGAACCCCCAACCCTCAGAGCCGAAATCTGATATTCTATCAAGTTGAACTACTGGGCCATTTAGAGGTTTAAA